>JACPJR010000020.1 GCA_016187565.1 Candidatus Woesearchaeota archaeon | reverse complement strand
ATTTTGGTTCGCTTAATTGCTTTTTTCTTAGTCGATTAAGAAGTAAAAACGCTAGAACAAAAACTTTTGCTTGCTGCTTATACAATGAAATTCATCTCTTGGCTAAAGCCAAGTAGGTTTCTTTCATGCAGCAAGCCTAAAATTCTAAGTGTAGAATAAACACGTTCGTGAGAGTAACCAGAGCGGTCCTCTATCTCTTTTGTAGTTCTTTCTAGTCCTTGAGGGAAGAAGGCAGACAATATTTTTAACTCGGTTTCGTTTAACATACCAATCAACTGTTAAAATATCAACGATATAGTCGATAGATCAACTATTTAAACCTGTCGTTTGCAGTACCTGTTACAAAATCTCTTGGTTAGTATTTTCAAATCTTAAACCACAGTAAAACTCTGACTTTGATAAAGCGCCCCTGCTGGGATTCGAACCCAGGTTACGAGGTCCGCAACCTCGTGTCCTATCCAGGCTAGACTACAAGGGCGTAGTATGGTTGGGGAGTACCATTGCTATATAAATGTACGTGAGAGGAATAGGTTTAGTACTCTTGAGTGGTTAAAACAAAAGGTTTATAAAGGAATGAAATCCTCTTTCTCGCCATGACTCCTGACGATTTAGAATTTCGTTTACAACAAGCCCAAGCATTGCATGGCATTGGCTTGGAATTGCTACGAAGGGAACGGGCTAGGACTCGAACACTGAGAGCAGAGCTAGAAACTACACGTTACGATCCCATGTGTGGAGAGCCCATCCTAACCAAGGCAGCGTATTTTTCCTTACTTGAAGATGCGTTGGTAACATCTGAACCCCTCTCGGTTATCATCTTTGATCTTGATGGATTCAAGCAGATTAATGAAACATATAATCATATGGTTGGTGATAGAGCTATCCAGGCAATGGGTGGTGCAGTTACTCGTGCTTTACACCATAGAGGCCTTTCTCCTGCTATTGCCGGAAGGTTTGGTGGTGATGAGTTTGGGGTTGTCGTCTATGGTAATAAAGATGATGCGGTTTCTGTTGCTCGAGCTATTGCTGAAGAGCTTCAAAGAGTTAAGGATGTGGAACATAATGGTACAAGCATTCCACTCCAGCTTCGTGCAACCTATGGTGTTGCTTCCTCTGAAGAAGAGTTACATCCACGCGCATTATTTGAACTGGCTGATAACCGTTTAGTGTATGGAAAGAATGAGTTGGGCGAAAAAGGACATGTCCTTGCAGAGCATATTCCTGATCCTTCACGATACCTCCGTGCACGCTTCATTGATTCCTTTGTTCACTATGATGGCGATCCTCAGACTATAGCTCCACGAGGGACACCGTTTAAAGGACTCCGTTCCTTAATTGATGTTACTGCTACTATTGCAAAAACTGATAGTGTTGAAGAGCAAACCATTCCCACTCATGTTCGTACTGCCTTTGCAGAAATCTACACTGCTCTTGCTCATGAAAGAACGAGAAGCAACGATCCTGCTGCTTACCACGACGTATGTGGAAGAGTCTATGACTCCCTTACCGCCTTTGATAGAGCATGTGCAGCACTGGCTCCTATCTATCATGAGGGAAGGGTCGGTGTTCATCGTACTGAGGCAACATCGATAATTAATATTCATCCCCTTGTTCAGTATCATCAAAACAGATATGGATACATTGCTCGTGTATTAGACCAACAATTAGAAACTTTGCAAGTTCAAGTCCATGATGCCATCGGTAGAGCTACCGTACAACATATTGACAAATATGCATGAACATGATTCTTAAGATAATGGATAACTCTTCTTCACCCGTTTATACCATACGAGTTTTGGTTTTCGCTGTATTTCTGCCATGGGAATTCCCTGAGTAAGGAATGCATCCCGCTCAAGTTCCTCAACAAGATGGAAGAGTTCTCTTTTTTTGACATGAAAATCAATCAGAAGTCGTTCATTGAACTCCTCAAGTTCTTTCAAGTCCCGAAATACTGCTTCAACCAGGTAATCAAAATGATTGTTGGTCCTGAAAAGGGTGTTGACCTGAGGATTTGTCCGCAAAAACAGACTGAGTTCTTCTTTTTTGTTGCCTGCTTTTACAAGCATCATCACCTGGATGCTGTAGCCTAGCTTTGGAAAATCCAGATCAACGGTAAAGCGTTTGATAATATTGCCGGTGTAGGCTTTTATTTTTTCATAGAGTGTCGAAACAGGGACGTTCGTATTCTTACTCATTTCAGTGAGCGTCATCCGTGCATTCTTTCTCAGTTGTGCAATAATCACGAGATCGTTTACCATACGATAACAAGAAATCCCTTTGCATTAATAGCCCTTTGGGAAAGATTCTCGAAATACTTCGGGAGGTAACCGGAACTCATGGTTCACGCTAAAACTTTCCTTCTGCAGTTCTTCAATAATAGGAATCTCCTCATGGTGGGTAATTCCAAAGTTTTGGAGTTGTTCTCGAAAACTCATGAGTTCTTTCATGTTCTTGAAGTAAGCCTCTGCCATGACATCATAATCCTGGAGAAGTCTGACAACCGTGTTGATGGCTGGATGGTGGACAAGAAAGGTGATGAGTGCCTTTTTCTCTTCACTTGCCACGAGAAAGTATACCTGGAGAGGATAGCCAAGCTGTTCTCGATCAAGAAGAGAAACGTGCCGTGCAATAACCTTTTTTTCCAACCGCTTAAGGGTATGGAAAACTGTCGATAAAGGGATACCACTTCGTTTGCTTATTTCAGTTAAGCTAATCCGTGCATTATTCCGGAGATAGTGCAACAGAATCTTTTCATTAGTCATCATCTTGGTTCACCTGCTTTGTTTTATTCAACTCAACGTTGTTTTAATACTGCAGCGCCATTTATGGCGGTGCGACGGTCAAAACCTCATATCTTCGGTTTTGCCCTACGAGCCACCCCATAAGGGACCCCGACTCGCCGCACGCCATACGGGCGCTGACGCAACGGGTCCCCTTCGGGGTGTTGCGTAGGATTGCTCCTTGAGCAATCCGTCAGCTGCCACAATGGTGGCGTGCATGTTATGATTCGGATGTTTCGTTAAGCACTTTTCACTGGAAAAAACTTTATATGCCTTTGGGTAGAATTTTTGAAAATATTTTGGTGAGAATGAAAGAATTTCGTGTTTGGAGATATTATGAACAGTTACTTAATAATGCAAGAAACCAATGTTCGTGCATATTGGTGGGACTTAGGCTTCTCTTGAAGAAGGTTTTTTCTCAAATAATCTCATTAATTCGTGTGTTGCGTAAATCTCGATGTTTTTCTGTTTCTTTAATACTTTTTCATTTGACCAAATAGCACATTGAAGATAGAGAGCCAATGCAAAGTAAACTACATCTTTCTTATGTGGACAGATTTCCTCAGCTTTCTCTCGGTATCTTAAAAATTCTTCTTCAGGAATGATCGTAATATTCTGCTGAAGTGTACGATACAACCAATCAAATTCATCTTCTCTAAGTTGTGATTTCTCCAAAATCTCTTTTTTATTATTTTCCATTTCCTCAAAAAGTAATTGTGGTGCATATAGATCTAATCTGCTATCAAAGAACAAGTCAATAGGTTTCCCTGGCTTAACGAGCATTGCTATAATGATATTAGCATCAATAATTATTTGCATAACTACATCTCTCTAAATCGTCTGGCCATACTCATATTCATGTTCTTTGCTAACTCTTTTGCATCTTTCTCGGTGATCTTACTTTTTTGTGCAAGCTTTCTGAGAAGTTCTATCTCCCTTAATTTCTCCTCAAATGCTTTTCGAGCTACAGCTGACCAATTGACTTCATCAAATTGTTGTATTTTCTCTCTCAGATTATCATCTACTGATACTGAAATTGTTCCCATGGGTATCACCTTATTATTTTTATTATTTATATTGAAAATAGTTGAATTAATATTTAAACGTTTCGTTTATTTCTACTTTACCTTCTATAACCCGTTTTCGGATGACATCGGAAGGTTTCTGGAAATTAATCAGAAAGGGTTAAATAGTCAGGAATATTTCCTTAATCTATGAAAGAAAAAGAAAGTCTTTTTTTCAAAATCTATTATTTTTTAGCCATCATTAACGCAATAATTGGGTTAGCAGATGCGTTTACCTTGATGACCACAAAGAAGACTCTTAACGATCTTTCACTGTTGTATATCTTTGTAACTGGAACCTTAGGAACTGCCCTGCTGATTATGAGTGTAATAGCCCTTATTATGGTTTTCAGATACAAATTTTCTAAAATCACCCTTGTGTTGCCCATCTATTATTTGGTTATATATTTCGGTGTTTTCCTTTATGGTTTCCTATGGGGCGCTATTTCCTCTCTCCAAGGCATTTCAGCTGCTGAACAGCTGATTCCTCCTGGCCTCATTGCTGTTCAAATAATCTCTTCAGTGTTTGAATTGGTGTTCTGCATCTATCTCTTGTATAAATATCGGTAAATTTTTTACTTATTTTTCCAAAAACCATATAAATGTCATCGAACTACAATAACACCAGTGAGTAAACATATATGAAATTAACTTGAGGAAAAAAATGATGATAAAACAAACTTATATTACTTGTTCTATTTTTGCATTGCTTCTGTTGCTTAATATAATGACTGCTAGTGCGGATTCTTTTGTGTTGCGTGATACTATAAGGACCTACAATTATCGTGGGGAACAAAATGCGATCCATACACTGGGAGATCAGACCTATACTTTTGTATTACTCCTTTGCTCTCGGGATAGTGATTTAAAATGTTTCCTAAAAGTCAATAGTGCACCGACTGGTTCTCTGCAGGTCACAGAGACCTACACTATTGATGAAAATTATTACCTTAAAATAGACAACATCACCAAAAACTTCTGCGATCACCGACGGTTTTGCAATATGCCTTTTGAAGCCTATGATATTGTTGATTTTTCGATATACACTGGTCAAAGTTTTTGTGGCGATGCCAATTGTGATGCTCATGAAACTTGTTCCTCTTGTTCCGCTGATTGTGGTCAATGCCAACTCATGTGTGGTGATGAGATCTGTGATGAACAAGAGATTTGCGAAGAAGATAATTGTTGTGACGGAACTATTGTCGATCTCGATCAGGATTACGATAACTGCGGCTTATGTCAAAAACAATGTACTGGGTATGAAGTCTGTGATAATGGAGCATGTGTTCAAATCTGTGGCAATGGTTATTGCGAATCAGATGAAACATGCGATTCGTGTGCAAAAGATTGCGCTAATTGTCAGCTGTTTGAGGTTCCTTCTTTAGAAAAAGAAAAGAAGAACGATGCTGCAATGGCTTTAAGCATCGTGAACAAATCCATATCCTCTTGTGGGAATGGCTATTGTGAAGCAAATGAAGTTTGTGATTTCTGTATTGAAGACTGTGGTAGCTGTGAAACATGTGGCGATGCTCTCTGTCAATTAGACGAAGATTGTTCTTCATGCGAAGAAGATTGTGGATGTAATAACGGGTATGAGTGCTTCGAAAGAACATGCATTACTTCTGCATGTAGTGAAGATAAAGATTGTGATGATCAGAACGCATGCACTGTTGATAGATGCTCTGGCACACCAAAAACCTGTTCAAACCAGCAAGAAGTGCCTGGATGCAATCTTAATGGCAACTGTGTTGCTCTGGGAACAAAGGTCAATGACACATACTGTAGCATCTCTTATCATATGGAAACGATGAGACAAAAAAATGATCTTTGTACTTATAACTACGAATGTGTGAGTGATGTTTGTAGTGATAATCGTTGTGTTAGTGAGGGCGTACTTGAGCGACTGTTTACTTGGTTTAAGCGTTTTGTCTAACTATAATAGAAAACCTAAAATTTTAATATTATTTGTTAGTTTTTCTAGTATATAGTAGAGAAGAAATATATTAAATGATGCTTTAGAGACAATTTGCTCTTTTTTGAACCATAGGGGAGGAACAGTCTACTTCGGTGTGAAAGATAAAGACGGAAAAGTTATTGGTACTACTTTCAGGGGTTCACTCCACAGGAAATACTGTTATTGTTATCCTATTCAGCCCCAAAACAGAATTACTTGAGAAGACTGAGCCGATATGAGCCAATTAAACGAAAGACAGAAAGATAAAGAAGGTTTTCAAAAAAGGCTAGAAAAAATAGGGTAACAGGAGTTAAAATTATGAAAAAGATAAAAATATTGAAAATAGATTATATTAATGAACATCAAGACATAAGAAACAATTACTCCCCTACCGCTTTTCTGTCCTGTACAATATCAATGGCCATGTCTCCGTCATGACCTATCCATGAAGCTCTGTCAAAGGTATAGTAATCAACATGATCGTCTTGACTTTGTTTCTCATAAAAGATCCTGATGCTTGCGTTCTTGCTCATGATCGTGATGGTATCATCAATCCCTTGCAGGAGCGAACAATCAAAGGAATAATAATTCCAACCCCAGTATGTCTGCGTATCAGGTGAAGTACGGTTGTTGATCGTGATGTCAACCATACCATCACCAATCTTATATTTCAAGAAACATTCTCCCTCAGGAAGCTGCATCTGTTTAAAGGTTACTCTATACCCAGCGGCATCAGCATATGCCTCGCTTACGGTCTCAGAAGGAGTATAATGTTCAGTAATACTGATTTCACAGTCAACCACACAGTGGGCATAATCCTCGCTCTGGTCACAGATATCATTGCCACAACATTCCTTCTCAGCCTCGAGGTTACAACTTCCCTCATAACAGGTTTGCTGTTTACATGGCCCGATTCTTTCATTACACAACGATTGCTTTCCCGAAAGAGAAGTGTGTAGACAATCCTTACCTTTCAGGGTCCATCCACAAGTATCTTTGGTACAGGGATTACTATCATCACAACCCATTGATGGGCAGACGAAGAAAGCACCAACATCTCGTGCAGAATCAGTAAACCAGACAAGGATAATCATGGCTGTGATGAGAATCCATACCATTCCGATGATTATTTTTGCCCACCAGGGAAGATTCTTGTGCTCGACAAGAAAATCACGCATAGCAGTCCATATCTCTTGGATAATCATACCAGTAGTTCCTTGGGTATGGCTGCTTTATAATTCTTACGGTTACAGCGGAAATTATTTCTATCTCTTGATAATATCAATGGCCATGTCATTACTCGAGGTTTCCAGCCAGTTCTCACCGTCTTGGGTATACTGATCAACATGGGCATCACTGTTCCCAAGCTCGTAATAGGTGCTCATGGTTTCAGAATGTGAGACTATCCTAACCTTATCATAATTTCCATTCAGCAGTTGACAATCAAAAGGTTGATAATTCCACAGATATTTTGTGGTGATATTGGAAAACGTTACAGTATTGATGGTAATATCTACCTGCCCTTCTGAGGTTCTGAATTTGACTTCGCATTGACCCTCAGGAACTTCAAGGTCAATAAAGATGACTCCATATCCTTTGGTGTTGGAATACGCAACCTCGGGAGATCCTAAATCACCACTCGCAAAATGGTTCGTCACTTTTATTTCACAATCCTCAGCACAGGATTCAGTCTCAATTTGTTTTGCTGCCCCATCGACTTGTTGGTCAGCACGAGAAATATTCTTCACCAATAGACTACTCAGAATAACAACAACAAGCACTAAAATGCCTATCATCATATATGACCATGAAAAGATACCTCTTTTTCTTAGCCTCATTTTCCTCACCTTGCTTTTTTGATAGTCTGGCCATGGTTTATGGTCAGGTGGTTTTGTGTCAACAAAAACTCATGCCGAAACACGAGGTGTTATATAAATGTTATTCCTCAATGTTACTCTTAGTTCCTGAAATATTCTTTGTTCTTATATACAGCTCGTAGGATAAAAAAGACTATGGTCGTCTGAATGGTGGTAACTGCTAAAGTCACATAGACAAAAAATTCTGGTGGAAAAGGCAGTGGTCGAACATCTCCATATCGAAGCATACTCGTTAATTCAGCAAGTTTTTCTGGATGGAAAATTCCATAGACAAGGCTGATAATCTGCCCAACAAAATAAATTCCGTAATAGTAGAATGTTGCCTCCCATGCCCATTGCTTTGCAGAGAAATATCCAACCACCAAAGCCAATGAAAAAATAAAGTAAAAGATGTTCATGCCATACTCGAAATTACCGAGAATAGGGCCTAGTACCTCTATGAGTATCTCCCTTTCGTTCATATCAATTACTTTAAAGAAAAGCCCTATGGTTGCTAATATAGTGAGGATGAGCATAATAATGACAATTTTTGGTTTTTTCATGCTTCTGGGTAAATGGAACATCTTTATGTATTTACCGATAGAATATTCGGTTTTCTTCCGAAGTATAGCGAAAGATTTTCGCTCTTTAATTCTTATGGTCTTTTATATCCGATGTTTCCTGTGAGAAATTCTTCTTCAGCATACACGTCATCATTCGTAAAGGGTATTCCATCAATCCCTCGAGAAAAAAGGTAATAAGAATCACCGAGATTTTCGTAGTAGAAGTAGACGTCTTCTTTTTGTTCGAATCCCCCCAATTGGAGTTGATCAATGTACACGGTTTTATCTCCAATTGAGGATAGTTGGGTAATATTCTGAGGATATTCGCCAAGTCTTACTTTATATGCTTCTATCGTATTTATTGTGCTTATCAATTGTTCTTTGGCTAACTCAGTTCGTATGTTATCATACATTCCACCACGTTGCATGAATACAAAATAGATGAAAGATCCCACACCAAGAGTTATTACAATACCAATAATACCTAGAATAATTCCTAGTACTCCCCATATACTCTTATTTTTACGTCTATCTACTACTCCCATGACAATTGCGGTTATACCTGTAAAGAGTCCAATAAGTGGAATAAGAGAAATAATCCCTAATAGGGCTGAAATAATTCCAAAGAGATTACTTCGCTTTGGTTTTCTTTTTTCTCTTTTCATAAAAAAGATTCCTCTTCTTTTCAATAAATAGCCCGCAAAGATAATTTGAACAAGATAATACATATCAGTGAGCAAGAGACTCGTAACATTTTCTGGATTAGACAGGTCTAAAACATTATTACCTTTTAATGTAGAGAGCATTCCGTAGATTAAAAAGATAATATAGACAACTAGATAAAAGATTGGTAATATTAATAAAAATTTGTTATATCTCTTGAAATATACATAAAAAATGATTATTAATGACAATATTAGCATAAGAGGAAATTCTACTATGGTTGCTAAGCCTAAAAGTATCGAAACAGAGATATGGTCATAAATCAGTTTAATTGTTCCTGCAAAAAAATTCAGCAAACCTACAACAATTACTAAGTAAGTATATAGTTTCAGAAATTTATCTTCCATGGTGTTCATCTTCTGCTTTTATTATTTGTATGTTCCTAACTTTATTTTCTTGTATTTTTTCAAAAAATGTTCTCATTCCAAAAATAGAGGCTCTATTGTTGCATTGTCTTGTATTGATCTTTCTAAAATATTAATGTATCTTTTGAAGTACTTTATTTCCAGTTGAATAGTTTCTTTTGGTATTTTAATCCCTGGTTGATTTAAGATAGTGCCATAAAGAATGTTCTTAACCACGGGGAGCATTAGTTTTGCATCTTCGGGGGTAATTTTATCTCGCAAGATAAAAAATCTGACTAATCTTAGTTCCATTTTATTATTGAGATCTACTGAAAAGAAAGGTTTTTTATAGATTAAACTTTCTATTTCAGCAACCGGTTTATCTTTGCTTCTTTGGATTTTTTTATGATGCATAATAAATTCAACGATAAAGATTAGATGGTCTGCTGCATATGAACAAAGTAATTTATCATCCCCTAGGATCTCCTTGATCTTCTTTATTTTTTGCACATCAGGTTCGCTCATATTTTCTAATTTCTCTTTAATGGCGAAAAAATTTTCTGGGGGAGTATAGTTTTTTATTTCGTTTAGTTCTTTTTCATTAACCACTTTTAACATATCAGGTATCTTTCCTTTTTTCAATGAATCACTAAATTGAATCATACCTTGTATTGAACCCCAACCAGAAATGAATCCCATTACAAAAATGTGAAATCCCTCCCAATTGCAAAGTCTGTAGCGTGTTTTATTCAATCGTAAATCAACCCCCAGTACGTTGATGAGATTTAGACTTTGGAAGTGTATAATTCCATCTTTGATTTCATATTTTATTTGCGGGACTGGATCTTCTTTTAAATAAAACTCTTCTTTTGAAGCGCTAGATCTTTTGAATCTGTCAAATAATCCCATAGTAAACCATCCTCACAAACTAAAAACGCCAATCAGCGTACTGTCCATGGAATTCATAAAAAACATCTTCTTAATAATGCTTTTGCTCATCTAATAGGAGATTTTTCGGTTAGCTCGAAAGGAGTTTGTTAGAGAAACTCTATAATTCTATAAAAAATATGCTCCACCGTAAGATCTTCGAAAGAACGACCACAAGGCTTATTAAATCAAGCCTATTTTCATCACTTGGGGGTGCTTCGGTGATCACCATTCAGCGTTTATTGTCGGTAAGTGTACTCTTGATGTTTCTGATAGGCACACTTCCCTTGAGTTCTGCTTTGATTGATGTTACGGTTAATCTGACCTATGATCGCAATGGCAATTTAATGCAAGATGCGAATTATTATTACCAGTATAACTCCGAGCATCAATTATCAAAAGTACGAGATAAAAATGCTACCGGTAGGATTCTTGCTGAGTATGAGTATGATCACTTAGGTCAACGATCGTATAAGATAGAATATCATGCAGATGGAACGAATACCTCAACATATTATGTAGGCAATGATTTTGTGCAAGTAGTTCGACCTGATGGTCGTGTTGAAAATACCCAATACTATTATGATAATAATGGCGTGTTATTAGCTCGCAAGGATCCTGATGGCAAGAAATATTTCTACCATCCTGATGCACTGGGTAGTACCGCTCTGGTAACTGACGAAGCAGGGAATGTGGTTGAAGAGGTTGAATATTTACCGTTTGGTGAAGTCATTGAAGGTGGCAATGACCGCTATCTCTTTACTGGCAAAGAAAAGGACAGAGAGACAGGATTGCAGTATTACGATGCTCGGTATTATGCTCCTGACCAAGCAAGGTTTATCCAGCCTGATATAGCACAACCTGATATATATGACCCACAGCAATTAAATAAATACAGTTATGCACGGAATAATCCTGTTAAGTATATGGATCCAAATGGTGAGAGTCCTACCCTTGCTTTTGGGTTAATCGGTATTGCTATTGGAGGTGTAACCGGCGGAACTATTAATCTTGCTACTCAATTGTATCATGGGGCTTCTATTACTAAAGGGACAGTAGACTGGCATCAGGTAGGCAAAAGCGCAACTGTCGGTGCAGCAAGTGGGGGAGTTGCGGGCCTAACTTTAGGTATTGGAAGTCTTGTTGCAGGAGGAGCTGGATTAAGTTTAGGTGCAGAAATGGGTCTTGGTGCAGCTTCGGGAGTCGCTGGAGGTAGAGCTGGAACTGCAACTGCAAATGTTCTAGAGGGAGAGAAAGTCACGAAGGATATTTTGAGTCCTGCAGGCATTGCAACTGACGCCCTTATTGGTGGAGCAACTGCAGGAGCAGGAAGAACTTTTAAATCTGCATACATAGAAAAATCATGGGCTGCTGGAGGAGAAAGTAGTTCTTATAAGAATATGTTGGAGCATCAAAGTAAAGTTAGAACAAATCCTGCTGGCTACAATCCCTATAAATTTACAGTTGAAGCGAATAAATTTAAATCTAATTTTGGTAAGCCCAGAGAATCAGATTATGTTCAGGTGAGTAAAATTTACGATGAATGGAAGCCATTTACAGGAACTGGTAGAATAGAACCTGGATTTAGAAGAGTAAATCCCAAGACCGGAGAATTGGTTTATATTGATAGCTATGAAACACTCTATAGCTACCACAGTCCAAAACCATAGGGAGGTAGAAAATGAATAAAGATAATATAAAGAGGCTAATTAAAGATTTAGATCTTATTGGCATTCCTGATTTCCCAGAAAACAGTAAAGAATTACAAAAAATATGGGACGCCTTAATACTAGACCATTCTGATTATATTTCGTGGGAAGGAGCATTCTCAAGAAATGAATTTGATAAAAAGACAGCTATGCCTGAAATCTGTATCGATGAATATCTTAATCAACGAATAAGAAACTTTAAACCGACAACAGATGAAGAAAAAAAGTGTTTAGCTCAGATCAAAGCATTCAAAGATAAAATGGACGAGATAGTTAAAGAGTTGCTTAAAGATTAAAACAGATGATTAACGATGAAAGATACCTTAAGAAAAACAGTTACAGAAAGAATTGTTGCTTATGTTTCTATTCTCCTCATTATTCTAACTCCGTTTAGCTCTGCAGCTTCTACAGATTCGGACATCGTAGTTTCTGATGTTACTTCCTTGTATTTTCCTCCTGCAGACCGAGAAAACATTGATACTCAGGAACAACAACTTCCTGTAGAGGGATCTCAAGCAGTAGAAGTACCGCTTGATATGGATCCAGACGTTATTACTACGTTACCAGATCTTTTGGAATCTATTGGTAAGAACACACTGCCAACGAACCTGTTAAGTCAGTTTGCGAGTAAAGGTATTTTTACGAATGACTTGTTTAGTGGCTCAGCGGGTTATTCGTATCCGTTGCAAGTTCCTCCCGGCGTTAATGGATTACAACCTTCCATTACGATAAACTACAATAGTCATCAGGGTAGTAGAAAAGGTATTGTAGGGACAGGCTGGGGCATGAGTACGGATTTTATTTATCGTGATATTGAGCATACCCGATCGAATAGCAGCGATGATACGTTCTCTGTGAGTTTGAATGGCATGACCATGAAATTAGTGTATGATACGGTTGATTCGTTGTATCATACTGAGCATGAGACCTACATGTATATTACGCGAGATGGCAATGGCTGGTTATTGAAGAGTAAGGATGGAACTACATATCGGTTTGGTTCAACAACAAGCAGCACGCTTGAATCAAGCTTGGAAACTTATACCAGTGTCTGGTATCTTGATCAGGTTATTGATGTTCACGGGAATACGATCACCTATGAGTATCTTAAGAATCCTGGAACAGACAAGGCAATGTATTTGTCGAAGATCATCTATGGCGATAACACGATTACTTTCAGTTATACTTTTACGCAACGTGCGTTTTATGGGTATAGTTATGGAACCAAGATCGTACAGAGTGGATTACTTTCTGCCATTATGGTAGAAAACAAACAGAATCTGGTACGAAAATATGTGTTTGATTATCAAGGCATAGACAATCATTACTTGCTCAAGAAGATTCGTCATATCGGAAGTGATGCTGTTTCAGAGCTTCCGACAATAGAATTCTCTTATTACCAAAATCCTGTTGGTTGGACCGAGAATGTTTCATGGAGTGTCCCTTCAGAAATTATTTTTGGTACTGATCGTGATCAGGGAGTGAGAATGTTTGACATTAATGGTGACGGGTTAACTGATATTGCTCGGATGAATAATTCAGATAATTTTGATTATTGGATCAACAATGGAAGAGGCTGGAATTCAAGACAAGTCAACCCGAATTTTCTATCCAAAGGATTTGTTGATCAGTACGGTAATGATTTAGGTGTTCGTTTTTTAGATTTTCTGGCTGACACGAAGATTGACTTATGGAAAGTTGTTTCGGGGGTATCATCCATTAATACGTTTAAAGAGAACATGGGTAATGGATGGCAACAGAATCCTCTTAGTCTACCGTTGAACGTGAGTTTCGTTGAAGAAGCTCCTGCACCAACACAATGTACTCCGAATTGGTGTCCTGCAGGACATATTGATGGAGGTGTACAGTGTCAAGGTGATACTTGTACAAGATTCTGTTTGAGGGAGGATTGTGTAGGATCAGGAACTGTTGCTTATGAAGATAATGTGTATCCGTACTGGGATTATGGAAATAATTATCAAGTATATTGGACGAGCGGTGGTTGGAAAACTGGTGACAATGTGTGTGTTAAGTTTGAATATACGGGTAGTCCAAAAACAGATCCCAATGATAATTCAGAATGTTATGATCTGACGACTACGAACACTTATTTCAACAAAGATTGTGATGGTGTTCCATTAGTAGGTATAAGTGGTATCGGATTTGCTGCTGATCGTGATCCTAATTCGTGGTTATCAACCCTTGCAGGCGGCTCAGATGAAGGGTTTTTAACTGGTTATGATAATGCCTTTTGGAACAACACTTATATTGCCGAACCAGGTTATAGTTTTGATGCTACTCGTCTTGGTAATGGCGATGGTGAATGGGATGATTTCAATAATGAGATTTGTGATGAGGCTGGTACGTACACGATTTATTGTACACCACATGAGGTTGTTTGCGATAACTGGGACAAATGGCCATGTGGTTCTGGTTGTGATGGTGAATATACCTCGGCTTATCTCACCATGGGAATATATGCTCGAAAATACCAAGAACCATTAGATAATGCTCTTGCGAATAGTGTTCCTGCATGTGATTGGGATGTCATGAAGGATAATGATTACTTTGGTTATGGTCATTACAAGGTGACTAAGTACGATATTCAAACAACCTACCAGAACCAGCAATGTACCTTTTCTCCGTATGATTTCCGTGATACAGGTGTTCGACTTATTGATGTGAATGGTGATGGCGAGAGTGACCTTGTCAAGGCAACTAACCTTGAACGCAAAACCTGGTTGCGAACTGATAGTGGATGGGAAGAAACTACTGACTGGATTGTTCCTCAGTCTGCCTTTATTGCCTATGCTGGTGGCCGTCTTGATCTTGGTGTTAGGTTTAGTGATGTGAATGGAGATGGTTTTGTCGATCTTGTTCGTACTGACAACACTATACGTATAACTTTTTTAAATGACGGTAAATCCTTTGTTCAGGATGATACCTGGCTATTGCCTCAAGAAGCATTATTTATTGTTGATGGCGTGAATCAGGGACTATCATTAACTGATATTACCGGTGATGGTCTTCCTGATCTTGTGAAAAATGACGGGAATACAAGGATTACCTGGATTAATAATGGCAGGGGTTGGACACGAGAAGATAGCTGGGTAGTGCCTGCTGGATTCAAATTGAATTGGTATGGTACTACACTTGACGACATTAACGGAGATGGTATTAGTGATATCATCCATGCCCACAATGCAACCAATCATACGACGTTAATCAACAACTACCAGAAACAGTATCTGTTAAAAGAAGTTAAAGGCATCTATGGTGATGTCACCAAGATCGATTACCAGACGATTTCTTCGTTTGATAACACTGGTGGAGATCAGGTCATTGATTTAGGATCGAATGGCTGGGTTGTTACTGCTGTCGAACGAACCAATGGCATGACCGGAGATCATAGTGTTACTTCTCGCACAAGCATACGATATCGTAATGGTTTATTTAATCCTGAGAAACGTGAATTTCGCGGCTTTAATCATGTCGAGGAGACATTACCAGACCAAAGTACTGCAAAGCATTGGTTCTACCAGGATGATGTTAAGAAGGGATTAGAGTACAAGACAGAACTGTTTGATAGTGCTGCGAGACCATTCAAGACTCTTGAAAATACCTTTGTGACCACGCCTGTGCGAGGGTATACCGTCGTGACGTTACAATCCAGCAAAGAATCGCTGTATGATGGAGAAATTGCTGATCCCTTAATAACGCAACAGAACTTTGATTATGATTCGTTTGGCAATGTAATCAAGACATCGTTGTTCGGAAATATCGCTTTAACTGGTGACGAAAAGTTCGAACATACCAGTTACTGGTACAATGCAGACAAATGGATTCTTGATAGGTCATTACAGCAGTCGTTATATGGATCTGATGATGTCACTTTAGTTCGCCGGCAGAATTATAGTTATACGTCGTTTGGAGATGTTGAATCTGCCGAGCAATGGTTAGCAACTGGCGAGAATCCACGCGTTTCTTTTTTATATGATTCTTATGGGAATGTGATAGCACAAACCGATGCTCGTGGATATACTACGGTAACAATGTATGATCCTAGTCATATCTTTGTTTCAAATGTCACGAATGCCAAACAACAAGTAACAAAGTACCAGTATGATGCAGGTACGGGAAATTTACTTTGGGTTGAGGATCCGAATGGTTATAAAATAGAATCTCGTTACGATATCTTCGGTCGGAAAACAAAAGAGATTTTGCCGTATGATACTGAATCCTTGCCAACCGTTGCATATAGTTATCAGATCAATGGCAGTGCACCTGAGCTGATTATTATTAAAAGTAAAGAGAATGATACGCGAACCTTTGACCGCTATTATCATTATGACGGATTTGGTAATCTTATCCAAGCCAAACATGAAAGTCAAGGACCAGATTTTATTACCTATGATCTTTATTATGATCCCTTGCTCAGAATCAGCAAAGAAAGCAATCCCTACTCTGTATCAATTAGTGGCTATACACTGCCATTGCCGGTTGAGACTAAGCGTTACAGTTATGATGTTCTTGGCAGAACCACAAAGATACAGAATCCTGATGATACGGAAGTTCTTACAACATATTTCCATGGCAATACATTAATGTATGATGAAAATCTGCATCGAAAAGATGTGCATGAAGATGCCTATGGCAATATTCTGACGGTTACTGAATATAACCCTGGTGAGACGTACATCACCAGCTATACCTACAATCCTGCAGGAGATCTGACAGGAATTACTGACAATCAAGCAAACCAGATAACGTACATCTATGACACCTTTGGAAGAAAAATAAAAATGATTGATCCTGATGTAGGCACCTGGACCTATGGCTATGACAAGAACAACAATGTGGTGAATCAGACTGATAATGATGGAAACACCGTTAGGATGGCATACGATGAACTTAATAGAATTACAACAAAACAGACCGCCGAAGGAACAATCAATTACGCTTATGATGAAGAAACTGTTGGCACACTCTCAAGAATGATAACTCCATCTCACATTGCTCATTATTATTATGATAATCGTTTGCGAGTTACTAAAGAAGATAACGTCGTAGATGGTCTTCTCTTTGTAACAGAATGGGACTATGACTCAATGGACAGGGTTGTTACGAAGCAATCTCCCTTAGATGAAGATATTACTTTTAGTTATAATACTCAATCTTTGTTAGAGCAGATAGGTGGCATTGTTACCTTTAATTATAATGTATTCAGTCAACCAACACAGCGATCCTACCAGAACGGGATCCTTACAACGCTGCTGTATTACCCTAAACATGCTCGACTTCAGCAGATTCAAACCCCACAGAAACAAGATCTTTATTATCAATACGATAATGTAGGAAACATTATCACTATTACCGACGGAGCACACAGCATCATTAAAGTTTTTGGCTATGACTGGCTAGATCGATTAACGAGAGTTGTAGCAACACAGCCTACAAAAGATTATACTGTTGATTATGCCTATGACAGTATTGGTGATATGAAATATCTCAATATTAGCAGCCAAAATCCCATTTATTTAGAGAGATATCAGATGAATTCAAGTTATACAACTAATCCAGTCCATGCTCCCAGCAGTATACGCCTGCAATATCCAGACCGTCATGCGCCGGAATTATTTGTTCCAATGCAGATCGTGGCAGAAGATTTCGGTGAAGCGAGACTGAATATCCAAGATTACAGTCGTGATAGTGATGGTGATTTGTTAACCTTTTCTCTGCTGGAAGAAAGCCCAACAACGGTTGATTGTACACTTGTTGACACCACGTTAATATTAACCTCAAATCCTAACTGGAATGGATTGACCAGCTGTACGCTTCTTGCTGATGATGGTAGACTAGGAAAAACAACTCAAACTATGGTGATTAATGTGACGCCAGTGAATGACGCTCCTACCTTAACAATTCCCGACGAATCCCTTGATGAGGATAGTTCTCCGTTAAATGTAAACTTGCAGACTTATTCCTTTGATGTTGATGGTGATGCTTTGCAGTTTAGTGTTGTCAATGAAAATCCTGCAACAGTTAATTGTGAGATTCTTGGTTCAACCTTAACCATGACTCCTGCAGCAAACTGGAATGGCCAGACAACTTGTACGGTTGAAGCAGCTGACGGAAATAATGGGACAGCACAGTATACCTTCGACATTACGGTTTTGCCGGTGAATGATCCGCCAACCTTAAGTCTTCCGGTATCAACGATTGATGAGGATTCAGGACTCTCTACGTTAGACTTGACGCTCTACGCAGATGATGTTGATGGCGATCCGTTGTTGTTTATGCTCACCAAAGAGAACAGAAGTGCCGTGGATTGTGCAGTTTATGGCAATATGTTCAGCTATCAACCGATATTAAACTGGTACGGTACGAGTACTTGTGATGTAACTGTGGATGACAATCATGGTGGGATTGCCCAAGACACGATGATGGTTACGGTGCTGCCGGTGAATGATGCTCCTGTTGTTTATACCATTTCTCCTATTCAGGTGACTGAAGGGAACATCATAGACCAGCCGATTTATGCTTTTGATATTGAGCACGATCCGTTGCAATACAGCGTGAATGATAGCCGATTTACTCTTACTGGGGCTCGATTAACATTCAAGACTCAAGAAGGTGATGCAGATAATTTTACTATCCAGATATCTGTTGATGATTGGATGAATACAACGCTTCAAACGATTCCCATTACGGTTCAACCCTTTACCGGGATTGTTGACACCTTTTATGATGGTTCGGGAAGTAAGATTTTGACGTATGCATTACCTGGCATTAAGGAAGTATACGTTCGTGTGAAGAAAGATTCGTTTTTGGTGAACGGATCTTTGACGATTCAAGGCTATGATTGATGGAGGTTATACCCATGAGACTAGCGATAATCAGTGTGGTTATGTTGTTACTCAGTGTGCATATTGTTTGGGCTGGCATTGGTTTTTCTGGCAAAACATTGTATGAAGGGAATATTATTGAGTCTGGTGATTTACAGGTTTATATGTACGATCAGCCTGCTGGTGGTGTGTTGTTGTACAGCGAGTTATTTCCAAGTGCAGTACAAAACGGTTATTTTGATATTGAATTAAACCCTTCTTCTCTGATTTATGGCAAGACCTATTATCTAGATGTTGCGGTTAATGGTACGAACATTGACTTTGACGGTAGTGATCGTAAAGAGGTCGTATGGTGGCAAGGAAGGATTCAAGATTTGGACGAGAGCCTGACGATTCACACGAATAACTTATCTCCTTCATTAACCGTGCAACAGGAAAACAATGCAACAACACTTGCAGTGCAGGGACCAACAACAGCTGCAGATATTACTGTGTTGGAAGTTACTGGTTTACCGGGTAATGGTAATGGCATAGGTGGTGCACAATTGGGATTCTTTAAACGAAGTTCTAATGATCAGGTACGTTTAGGTGTGAACCCACTGACGGCAACGTATGGCTATGGCTCAAGTTTATTTTATCGAAACTTAGACAGTACGGCAACAGCCATTCCAGTAGTTTTAATCCAACAGGATAATGTGAATGATGACCAGTATGCATTGAAGATATTACAGGACGCACCGGTTGCTGGCCTGTATGTTGAAAATAGCGTTGCGGCAAACAATGCCTTTGGTGCACGGATTTATGCTACCGAAGGTGCAGTTTCAAATAGTGCTGCTCTGTTTCTGCGGACTGACGTTGATAATTATGCCTACCTCATGTCTCCTGCTCGGAACATTGACAGCTTTTCTTCGACGTTCTTTTATCGAAATAAGCCTGCAACGAGTGGACCTGTGTTTCAAATCAAACAAGACAATGCTGCAGATGTCCAGTCTGTGTTATGGCTTGACCAGGCGGGAAATGCAAATGCACTGATAGCTAACAAGTATTTAGACACCGCTGAAGCTACGGGTCAATTTAGAGACCAATCGTTAGGAAATAATCTCAATCGGGCAGTCTTTGCAAGAGGCGATAGTCAGGACAGAAGGACTGCTTATTTTTATCGTAATGTTGCTAGCAGTAATACGGGGAAATCAGTTGTTGAAATCACTAATGATAATGCTCTCGATGACCAACCGTCGCTGTATGTTACCAGCAACTCAGCTTCAAAAGCTGCCTTACGGATTGAACCGAAAGCAGATGCTCCTACAACCTGTGCTATTGGTGACATTTATATTGATAGCAGCGGTGCGTATTGTACGTGTGTTAGTTCAAATGCATGGGAAAACATTGTCAGTGTGGGGAGCTGCACGTAGGTGAGTGGTAGTATGGCATTACGATCAAATCGTTGTTTGTACGAGAAAACAGTTATGCTGGCAAAGCACAACACCCTCATGGTAGTTCTACTACTGATCTTGCCAGTAGTTTTCTCGTTTAGTGGTGAAGGTAATGGGTATACGGCATCGTTTACCTTTAACTCTTTTGAAGGAAACGGGTCTTCTCCGAATGCATATGATGTCCAGATGTATGGCAGTAAATTTCCGGTTATTCATGGCAGTGGTTCTGGATATGACCTTCAAGAAGGAACCATTTATCTGCGAAAGATAGCTGCGTCTAATGTGAGTGTTGGTATAGGTAACACGTCAATTTGGTCTCGTGAAGGCATAGTTTCAAATCCTGAAGAGATTACGAACTTTACCACGGCTTTCCAGGAATATCTGGCGGGTTGTGTACCTGACGAGCAAGGGTATTGTCTTGTTCCGCTACAGGTGTTTACAGGTACTCTTTCCAGTGTAAAACTGTCACAGGTATATTTATCATTGATACCATTAATGAACTCTGCTCCAACTCTTAACCTCACCATTTTCCCAGAAAATCCCTCTCCCGATGATACCATTACGTGTCGTGGCCTGACCTATGACCTGAATGATGATGTCATCTCGGTCTCTGCTCGTGTTAGCCTCAGGCTAGGCATGACGGGTATTACTGAACATCCTACACGGGAAATCTCCTGTGTAAAAACAGGTTTGCCCGGGATCTATGAATGTAACACGACTATCAGTGCTGATCGAACCCAGCCAGGACATGAGGTAACGTGTACTATGCAAGCCTTTGATGGCGAGTTCTATAGTGAGTGGGTTACTGCAACGGTCATTGTTAGCCAAAGTGATGAGGGTGATATGGTTGTTGTTACCACGCCAGTCGAACGAGCAAAACCAAAAGAACCCAGTGTTGTCGTTGTTGAACCACAACAGATCTCACGCCAGAACGATGATGATCAAACAGATGCATTTCCCACCAAGAACATCACCGACGAGATATTACCATCGACATCGCCGAATGTCGATTATGAGCAAAACGTATTCCCGGTGAACCTTAGCCCGATTGACCTGATCTTACCGAATCTTACCAATGGAACGGTGGCCTTACCTACCCCTGTAACCGTAAAACAGCTCAGAGGAAAGAAAAGTAGCACTACAGAAAATGAAACCAACGTTATTCAATGAATTAATGATCAACATAGCTAAGCGAATAGCACTGTTTTTTATCTTGATGTTTCTGATAGGCACACTGCCATTAAGTTCTGCTCTCATTGATGTTACCGTTAACCTGACGTATGATCGCAATGGCAATTTAATGCAAGATGCGAATTATCATTATCAGTATAATTCAGAACACCAATTATCAAAAGTACGAGATAAAAATGCTACCGGTAGGATTCTTGCTGCATATTGGTACGATGGCAACGGTCAGCGGCTAAAAAAGGTAGTTTTCCATGAGGATGGGAGTAATACGACGACCTATTATATCCACGACGATTTTGTACGTGAGATAGGGCCTGATGGTATCGCGCGAGACACAGTCTACTACCGTGATTTAGATGGGACATTGCTTGCTCGCAAAGACCCTGATGGTAAGAAATACTTCTATCATCCTGATGCGCTAGGCAGCACTGCTCTAGTGACTGACGAAGCAGGGAATGTTGTTGAAGAGGTTGAATATTTGCCGTTTGGCGAAGTCATTGAAGGTGGTAACGACCGCTATCTCTTTACTGGCAAAGAAAAGGACAGGGAGACAGGATTGCAGTATTACAATGCACGCTACTATGCCCCTGACCAAGCGAGGTTTATCCAGCCTGACTCTGTCCAACCGAATGTGTATGATCCGCAGCAATTAAACAAGTACAGTTATGCCAGGAATAATCCGGTGAAGTACACCGATCCGAGTGGAAACGTTCCTATTGATACGCTTGGTGATATCGGGTTTATGATCTGGGACGTTTATGTGATTGCCACTAAAGGTAGTGGAAAAGGTGGTGAGAATTGGAAAACACTGGGTATGGACACGGTAGGATTATTTGTCCCCTATACGACAGGATTGGGTAAGGCTTACAAAGCAGGAAAAGCTGCGAAGATTGTCGATAAAGGTGTAGACTTAAACAAGGCAGCAAAAATAGGAACTGCTACAGACAAAGTTATTGATGCGAAACGGCAGGAACAATTACTTCTCGAATTTCAGAAGAATTCTGATTTTCTAAAAAAGTCCAAAAATCTAAAAGAAACCGGTGAAGCAACAGCTGGTTCATTTAGGGAAGCTAATGCTTTACGAATGCAGACATTTCCTGAAGCTAAAAAGTTTCCAGGTGCTGGGCCTAAATCAACGCCAGAATCCTTAAAAGCGTTTAAAGCATATGATGGAACTGCATATCATACAGATTATTTGGTAGATCAGTCTACTGGAAAAATGTATGGTCATCCCCCGGACAGTATTCATGCTAATTCTCCTCATATTAACATAAAAGATAATAAAAACAAGTACACAATAACCATTGATGATACGAAGAGGTGATATCGGTGAGAGATGATCATAATCTAAAATTGATAAATAAATCCAAGAATCTCAGCGAAGAAGAATTCAAGATACAGATGATGAATGGATATACACTTAGAGTAAGCTATGAATACGAAACAGATGGACAAAAAATTTTCTTGGACTATACAGTCTTTAGAGAAAAAAGTAACCTACAGGATAAGTATGTTTTATGTATCGAAGAAGGCTCAGCGTTGGATTTGTACCACGACCATTGTACAATACGAGATCAAAGGTTCTCATTTAATTCGGTGAAAGATGTTATTACTTATCTTAAAGAAAAAGAATATTTTAAGGTCTCAGATTGGAACCATCTAAGGAAATCACGATTTCAAAAATGAATGATCCACCAAAGGTCACAACCCGAGAAGGTTTGATTAGGTAGAAACCAAATGAAGAAAGAAACAAAAAGAAAACAGTTTCTCCCGTCGGACCACCTACACGAACACAGGTGTTGTTCGTAAAGTCGATGTGCTCCACAGCATCAAGCAGAACTTGGACAAAGTCAGTGGTAGTGTAAGGGGAATTCTTCCCAACAACGCAAAATATATCTTCTAGAAACCGTTTATTTTACT
>JACPJR010000019.1 GCA_016187565.1 Candidatus Woesearchaeota archaeon | reverse complement strand
TATAGAGAGAAGGATTTTTATCCCTCTTTCCAATAGAACTCGATTACGAATCGAGTCTATTTGTGGGTTAAGCCGAATCTTGGCTTTACCCATATCATAAAAGGCTATGCGAAAGAGTTAATCTATTTTTTGGATGAAGCTAGCAAAAACATAAGCTTTATATTAGGCAAATCAATGTATCACATATGACCAGATTTAAATTAAAGAAAGTTTTTAAGGAAACAAAAGTAGATTACATTGATATTAATCAATAATCTGGCTCCCTGCGTCATACTTTCCTCTCCCCTATTTCTTTGAATCAAAAAGATGTAGGTTTATATCTGGAAGTTTGTTGATTTTTATTTTGATATTACTCAGAAGTCTATACCACCATGAATTTTTTCGATATCTTGAATAAGCTCGTTCTAAGGAGTTGTACAATTTTTGTCGATTTTTTTCAATCTCTTCATCCTATTTCAAAAGTAGTTTCATACGTTGGAATGCCCATGAAAAAAATGCCTCTTCCTTTCCCAAAACTAGATTTGATATCTTTACATTGCTGATGATCAAATTGTGAGGAATCTATTTTTCTAATTTCAGCATTCCAATGCCGTTTAAATTCTTGAAGTTTCTCATCAGTAGGTGTTTCAGAACCTAAATTAAGACGATTACTTGTCATTTTCTTATCCTCACTTAAACGCTACTTCCCCTTCAGTATCTTCCAATACCCGCCTTTATCTGGACCAACTCTTTTAATCACTCCTTCTTTAACCAACTTCCTTAATCGAGATTGAATCGTTTCTTCACGCTCTCCTAACTTTTGAACGAGTTCTTTTTTTTTCATAATTGATAGAGACTTATATTCAACAATTGAACCTGTTTTAAAGGCTCACCATCCCTATTTGGCCATACATAATGATACTTCCTTATAACTATTACGTTTTATGCCCCTAATTATGTTTTACTCTTTGTCTGAAGAAAAGCAGTAATCATTATAAATCCTGTTGCTCTTTCTGGACGGCATGTGGCTTGCAAAAATTAAGATTCCAATGCTGAAAGGAGCACTCATGTCTTCTCTTGCCTACAAAAATAAAGTAACGATTGCTGCATATCCTATTGCGCATCAAGTCATGGCTGATCACATTTTAGTAACCGGTGCTGGACTCATTTTAGGACCACCAGAGAACATACGAGCATTCTGCCGGAATGCCAAAAAAGAAAAGCGAATGGTTCATTTTGAGATAAAAAATAATTTTATGGTGTGCCTGGCAAAGCAGCATCTTGCCAACAAATACCTTCTTTCTCCCCATATTTTTCAGGTAAAGCCTGTTGTCGTAAACACCAATGGAGAATACATCTTTGCTCTTGCCTCCTGGGAAAAAAAGGATTTGATTACGGTTATCAAAGTCTATACTTCCCCGCCATTCAATGGTCAGCTTCTGTGGAAGAAACAGAAGAAACTGACAACAATCCAAACCATGACGGTCAATCCAAATCTCACTGAAAAGCAAAAGCATTGCTTGCACCTTGCTATTGAACAACGCTATTACGATTATCCGAGAAAGATTACCCTTAAGGAATTAGCAAAAATAGCAGGCTTATCCTACTCAACCTACCAGTTTCATCTCCAGAATGCAGAAAAGAAGATAATGCCTTTTCTTGAATCTGTGGTAGAGTAAGCGTATTTATGAAAAAGTATAGGCATAGACCTATAAAATCTAGTTATAACCAAAACTGTTTCTCCATTTTTTTGCATAATTTTGCTATACCTCCAGAGAAAGACTCATTATGAAAATCTACTTTTCAGTTCATGCAGGAGATTCGTTATCGCACGTCCTTCGTACGCTTGGTGTTGCCAAGGAACTTCAAGCCCGTGGGCATATGGTTAGCTATGGCAGCAGTGCATGGACCAAATCATTTGTTGCAAAAGAGGGTGTTCCTTATTGTTGTACCAATCAGGTCGTTGGACATAGTGATTTTGCCAAAAAAAAGAGCGCGTTATTTCTCGAGGAATTGGTCGTACAAGTAGAAACCGAAAGAAAAATTATTGAGGAAATAAACCCTCAGTTGGTAGTTGCTGATCCTGGCTTGTCAGCTTCTTTTCTGGGAGGCTCTTTTCATCTCGTGCGTGTTCTGCATGGTATGTATCTTCATCTGGTTTCATCGCATAGCGCTTACTCTTCTCAAAGAAGAAGAGAGACTGTTTCTTACCTTGAAGAGATTGCCCATGAGGTAGAAGACAGGCTTGGTCTTCCAAAAACGTTTGCTTATGATGATTTATTCACCACTCCAGTTGTTGTTCCAGGGGTAAGAGAATTTGAAATCTCCTCACCGGATTTCCCTGCTCATTTTATAGGGCCGATGGTGCATTATCTACCCATTCATCGTATTGAAAAAGGGGTTTGTTACCTTACCCTTGGGACGGGGAATCGAGATGATCGTCTGTTACAGAGGATTGTTAGCCTCACAAAGGATCTTTTCAAAAAGACCTATATTGCCACAGGATACCATTTTCAAACCCAACTGGACACAACAGGGCATGAAGCAGAGGTAAAGGCTTTTTTCCATCACATCCCAGAAGATGTTGATCTGGTGATCTGTCACGGTGGTCATGGTACGGTATACCAAGCATTACTCGGAAACAAGAGGCTTCTGGTTATCCCCCTAAATCTTGACCAACTCTGTCAGGCATATAATGTTATGCGTACTGGTGCTGGTGAAGCCCTTATTGGACGTTCTGAAGGCCTGCTCGTTAAACCTGAGCTTACCGAGCTTCGCAATATCGTTTCTCGCTTGCAGCAAAGAACCTACCGGAAGATTTCCATTCCACAGGTGAATGATTATACAACATTTGCTTCAACAGTTGAGAAGGCTTATTATGAAATATAGGTATATGCCTATAAAAAGGATTTAAACAAAACAAACTTCCTTTGAAGGATGGGAGGGGCACCGAGAGAATTAGGAGCATATATCCAGAAACAAAGAGCACTCATTGACCATGCAATTGATACCTATGTCCGACCAGATGAAGCAAAACTTAGCGAAGCAATCTCCTCTGCCCTTTATCCTGGAGAAGGTCATCGTTATCGTGGCTTAATTGCAGGGGAAGTATACCGTATGTTAGGAGGAAATGCTGAAACGTTTCTTCCCAGTGTTGTTGCTATCGAAGCCCTGCATTGTTGTTCATTGATTTTTGATGACCTCCCTTGTATGGATAACTCTCCTCTTCGAAGAGGAAAGCCAACAATTCATCAACGATTTGGAGAGGCTACCGCTGTTCTTGCTGGCCTTTATTTATTAACCAAAGGACAGGCTGTTATTCTGAAGAATGCCTATGAGCATGACATTGGTCGAGAGAACGTAATGAACATTACTTTACTCCTCGAGAGTACATTGGAGAGGATGATCTATGGTCAATTTCTTGACCTTCAACGGGGTAAAAATGATGCTGCACTAGCAAAGGCAATGGGAAGCAAAAATGACCTTTTTCATTTTTCTTGTGTACTACCGTGGTATCTGTTAGGTGAGCATAAAAAACAAAGTGTCTCCAGTGACCTAGGCGCTGTCCTTGATGAAATAGGGAGTCAACTTGCGATCGCATATCAGCTCTTTGATGATCTACGGGATGTTGAGGGAGATCCGCTCATTACAGGAAAGCCTCAAGGGGTTGATGAGGAAACATATGTTCACCGATGGGGAATTGATGCTGTTAAAGAAGCACTGTCAAGAAAGAGAGATGATATTCTTACAACAGTACGGACAATGGACAGGCATTCACGCCTTGAGGAACTTATTTACTACATCCTGACCATACCTTCGTGAGAGAAAAAATGAATAAAAACATCGAAGAAAAAATAGATTGGTACAAACAATATCTCCAAAAAGCAGGATTAGTGCTTGACGAGAGAACTTTTGTAAGCAATATAAAGACCGATAGATTATATATCCAACTCCTCAGAAAGTATCTTAAATCAGATGCCAAAATTCTTGAATGCGGCTGTGGTCTCGGAAGAACCGTCATGTCAATGGCACATGATGGTTTTCGTGTCGTTGCAATTGATCATAACAGGAAGATGCTAGCTATTGCAAAACAAAGTGCTACAAATCTTGGCTTGGCTAGAAAAATAAGATTTATTCGCCTGGACCTTTTTGATATAGACCAGATGTTTAAGCCATATTCATTTGATTGCATCACCCACCAGGGAGTTGTTGAACATTATTCAAAAACTGAAATTGAAAAAATACTTTTGAAGCAGTTAAAGATTGCTCCAATACTCATTTTTTCTGTGCCATTAAAAACGGAGTTCAACGAGAGAAAATATTTTGTTGACCATATTTACCGCAACCTGTGGACTACAGGAGTTTGGCTTAACGATGTTCTCAAAAGCTTTAATATTGTAGAACAAAAAGTTGTTAAACAACGTTCCGATAATCTATTAATTGTAATAAAAGAATCTGACTAATTTTTTAGAAAGAAACATGAAAACGAGCGAGCACATTATCCAGCAGATTACCGAAGCCATCGATCTTGGCTTATTCACGCAACGAAAAAAAGCAGACATCAGTGAGTACAAAGAAATGATTTTTGATACGGTACTTGCACGATTGCTACTCTATGAGATTACGGGTAGAAAAAGACACCTAGCAGAAGGTGTACGATATCTCGAGGAAAAAGCACAGGTGCATGATGGCTATGTACGATGGTCATCGACCCTTTCATTACCCCTCCCACCTGATGCAGACACCACAGCAGTTGCATTTTTACTCATGGCAATTGCACAAGAAGAAAAAATACCGGTTCCAGATGCACTGTTGCCTGAGCGAAATCTGTCCCAGTTTCAAGAACTTCAGGATAACTCAGGAATGCTCTATACCTGGTTTGGTGATCATAAACCCTACCATGATGTTGATCCTATAGTAAACGCCACGGTAGCACAACTCTATGCAAGAGTTGGTGTTCAGGATAAGGTGCACGATTCTCTTCGTGCGTACTGCAATGAAACCATGAGAACAATGACGCTTGACGAAGAAGTTTCTCGGTACTATCATGGAGGGTATTTTTTTGTCTATCGTCTTGCATCACTGCTGCGCCATGAACCAGATTTTTTGTTTCCTGAAGCAGCCCGTCATCTCGATACACTTTTGGGTGAGGGAAGTACGCCTAACACACTTCATGTAGCATTGCTCAGTATAGCTGCGAGCTATAGAGGATTGGCTCAAGAAGCACAACGATATAATGCTCAGTTTGGACATGCCGAAGATGGCTTTTATCCATTTATCCCTCTTTACCGAGGAAACGGTTGGGAATACGGTCACCCATTTATTACGACGCTGTTTGCTCTTACTGCGTTAGAAATCGCTCATAAACTTACTCCTGACCATACTTGAGGATACTCGTCTGTCCTTTACGCCTTCCTTTCGGGATGAGTTCTTTGGTAAGATCTTGATCAACCTGCTGCTTGATGTCAGCTGCCAGTTTTGTTCCCAAAATCTGGGCGAGAGTTGTAATAGCAACTGCCTTAACATCACCGACATCATGAATTCTTGCATGAAATAATCGTCTCGCGCGTACTCGTCCAATACCCTTAAACTTCATCAAAGGAATGAGTTCTTCCTTAACGCCATGATGTAATCGTATGCGTAGCTTCGTAATCTCCTTGAGTAAGGAATGATAGGCTAAAAGCTTAGCAAGCTCTTCGGTTGCGTACAATATCCAGTCAGCAAGATCAAGTTTTACACTAATCTCACCAGGACGAATATCATAGTGCTCAAGAAGGGTTTCTTCAGTTGTTTCTTCCATCCAATCTTGGAAAAACAATGCGGTTTTCAGGGCATAATAGTATTCTTCGTAGTCGTAATCGTAGCGTAGTGGTTCTTTCTCAAGCAAGATATGCTCTGCCTTAAGATAGGCAGCCTCTATCTTCTCGAGTTCTTTTTGCTTTACCTTAAGTAACGGACGTAATTCAAGCGTACGACAAATCATATGCAGGAATGAAAATTCAGTAACTGAACGTTTAGTTGCAGTCTCTAATTGCTCAACAAGATAATGCGCAGTTAAGGGATCAATATAGAGCTCGGCCACTCGCTTCCCTAATTTCGTTGCAGTAAGTGCATGCCTTCCTATCTGATCTGCAGATTGAAAATCTCCTTCTACTTCTTGAAGAAAATGCCATTCTCCTAAGAGGCGCAACATTCTATCAATGATCTGTTCAAGAAGATGGGTATCACCAAACTGATGGGCATAAAAGGTCTTTGAAAAGAAATCAAGCATTTTTTCTCTGGTTGTTAAGAAACCAGTGGCAATAAATGCGAGAAGTGCAGTTCTCATCACGGGTTCAACCGCAAGTTTGGACTGAATCTCTTCAGGAACACCACAGATATAGCGGTCAAAAAGTTCTTCTGCCTCATACTCCGAGCTCGCAATAAGAACAGATTCTCCTTCATTATCAAAAGATGGACGTCCTGCACGACCAGCCATCTGTAAATATTCCAGCACCGGAATCCAATCAAGTCCATGCACACCATAACGCTTCACGCTTTTCAGGATTGTCCGATACGCAGGAAGGTCAACGCCAGCTGCCAGGGTAGGGGTAGAACAAATAATTTTAATTGTTCCCTGACGAAACCAATCCTCAATGAGTTCACGCTGTTTTGCTGCCAGCCCTGCATGATGAAAGGCAACTCCTTTAGCAACGCAACGCGCCAAACGCTGACATTGCTTGGTAGGATGGGAAAGAACATTGAGAATCTGGATGCTCAGTTCTTGGTCTCCCTGTGCAGGTGCAACAATCTTCTTGGCAAGGTCCTCTGCTGTTTTTTCTGCTGAGGATTTAGTATTCGCAAAGATCAAGGCTTGCTTTTTTCGTGCAATAGTATCAAGCGCGATATCTAATGCACCATTATCCGTAAGAACTTGAATGACTACGGTTTCTTCCATACCCATCAGGAATAGAAATCATTATTTAAATGTTCAGGTGGCGAAGAGCAATGTGTCTTATTATTCAACCGGTTTTCCTTCTATCTTCATAGTTCCATAGACCAGTTGCGCTTTCTTGGGGATCTTGATGGTAACTCTCTGCACTTGGCCTGCCTCAGTAAACACGAGAGTTTTGTTGAATGAGTCATCAGCAAAGACATTGATTACTTGTGTACCTTCAGGCAGGACCTTGACAGGGACATATTGGTGATGGGATAAATTACCATCAGATGCTTCTACCAGAATGGTGTAATCACCGGTATCATTGTTCGTTGGCAGCCATTGCCCAGTCTCATTGAACGGTGCACTGTAATACAAGGTTAGGGTATCATTATCAGGATCTGAAGCGTTTGCTTGTAGGCTTGCTGTTTGACCTGCTATCGCAATAACCGGTTTCATTGGCTCGAGGTATGGCTGATGGTTGTTGCTGCCTAAGGTTGCCAGGATACTGTACGGCGAGCCTGCCCGTTTCACCACAATCTCTGCTTTACCATCATCATCAATGTCAGCAATCGCTGGAGAACTTCCTATTAAGCCACCAAAGCTGTAATTAAAGAGTTGGGTACCATCACCATTAATAACATGCAAGATTGACTTGTTATTCTCAGGAATAATAATCTCATTGTCACCATTGCCGTCAATGTCGGCTATGACCGGAGCAATATTAGGACTGTGAAAGGTTCTGCCATTCGTGTACTCACAGTCTATTCGTTGACCCTGGATGTCAATACAAACCACGCCACCTAACTCTTCTTCGGGATCATAGCGAAAGGATAAGGCAGCTTCTGTATTTGGATCTTGATCGAGATTAGCTATGGCGACTGTCGTGGGGCTGTGGAAACCCAAGCCGATAATCTTCTCTAAACTACCTGTTGCACCATCAAAAGCATAAAAGGTATCTGCACAGCTCCGGTATGCACT
>JACPJR010000018.1 GCA_016187565.1 Candidatus Woesearchaeota archaeon | reverse complement strand
GATCTTGATGGTAACTCTTTGTACTTGGCCTGCCTCAGTAAACACTAAGGTTTTGTTCAGCGAACCATCAGCAAAGACATTAATTACTTGTGTACCTTCAGGCAGGACCTTGACAGGGACATACTGGTGATGGGATAAATTACCATCAGATGCTTCTACCAGAATGGTGTAATCACCCGTATCATTGTTTGTCGGCATCCATTGCCCGGTCTCATTAAACGGTGCACTGTAATACAAGGTTAGTGTATCATTATCAGGGTCTGAAGCGTTTGCTGATAAGCTTGTTGTTTGACCTGCTATCGCAATAACCGGTTTCATGGGTTCGAGGTATGGCTGATGATTATCGCTGCCTAACGTAGCCATGATACTGTACGGAGAGCCTGCACGCTTAACCACAATCTCTGCTCTGCCGTCATCATCAATGTCAGCAATGGCTGGAGAACTTCCTATCAAGCCACCGAAGCTGTAATTGAACAGCTGGGTGCCATCACCGTTAATAACGTGCAAGATTGATTTATTATTTTCAGGTATAACGATTTCATTATCACCATTCCCATCAATGTCGGCTATCACCGGAGAAATCCCAGGATTCAGAAAGGTTCCTTGATTTGTATAAACACAGTCAAGCCTTGCATCATTTGCATCAATACAAGCAATACCACCAAGATCACTTCCCTCTGCATAGTAAAAAGAGGTAGCAGCTTCAATATGGTCATCTGTATCAAGATTAGCTAAAGCAAGGGTTGTGGGAGCATGAAAGGAAAGCGCTAATAATCGTTCCATTCCGCCTTGCGCTGCATCAAAAACATAAAAGTTATCTCCACAAGTTTTATACGCGCTGCAAAAGAGTGAAGAGCTGGTCATTAACACTTCATATTGGTTATCTCGGTCATAATCGTATAAAACAGGAGCACCCATAAAAGAACCGTACGAATTCTGCCATTTCAACTGGAGTTTATTGTTCACAAAGTCGAAGACTTTAATTCCATAATAAGTAGAAACAATAATTTCAAGGTTATCATCATTATCTATGTTTGCAACAGAAACACCACCCATGGAACCTCCATTACCAAAAGTATATTTATCAACAAACTCGTAACTATTTCCCTGATCTCTCAAGATAAAGACTTCCCCAGGCCAGTCTTCAATGCCAACGCTCAACTCATCAGTAAAGATAATTTCAGTCTGGCCATCATAATCAATATCAGCTGCAATAAGCCCAATGCCAAGAGAGCCGCGAACAGTGTCACCTATGCGTTGACTATATTTTGCTGGCACTGTATAACTCCACTTTTTGGAAAGCTCAAGATCTCCAGTGTATTGATTCTTTTGAAAATCAACAAGGTACAACGTACCATTAGCAAGACCAACTATTATCTCTTTATCTTCATCATGATCAGTATCAGCGAGAAGAGGAGCACCCTGAGAGTAGTCACCTATCTGAATATTACCACGAACCCTTCGCTTCAGAGGATTGCCATACCCCTCATTACTCTCAATCACATACAACCATGAATCGGGATCCTGAGGTGTTCCATAGGTTCCAAGCATAACCGTGTCTATCAAGTCATTGTTATCAATATCAGCAACAGCATTAGTCGAAGCAAGTCCTTCATCACCATCAACCTGAAAGACTAAATCAAGCTGCTCAACATCCTTTGCATTTTTAATGTCTCCCTTCAACAAGGTAAAACCTGTTCTTCTATTATCATGGTGGAAGGTGGGCCAGTCTTGGTGACTTACATCAAGTAAAGAAATATAATCTAGTGCTGCAAGTACATCAATTCTAGGAAAAAATTTTCCTTTTGTCTCCCAGAATAAAAATCTACTAATATAGACCTCTGGATCCCAAACTTGCTTCCCTGATTGAACAAGCGCTTCCTGTATTTGGTAAGGAGTTAACTTCCCATCATAAGCATCTTGAAGTAAAGCAGCTGCACCTGCAACATGCGGCGCTGCCATAGAAGTACCAACAGACCTAATAAAATCAGTGTTAACTTGATAATCTGGATCGAAACATTCTGTTTCATTGGTCACCTTATTAATGGTAAAATTAAGAAAACATAACGAATCGTCCAATCGAACATTCGGGGAGAAAGTAGAAACAATCTCTGGATATGGGGGAGAAGAACTTGCATATGTCCAAACTCCGCCTGGAGCCAATAGATCTAAATCGACATGTCTATTGGAGTAATCTGCAACATTATCATCTTTGTCAGTGGCACCAACTGAAGTAGCATTTTCTATACAAGCTGGGGAGTTTATACCATCATTATATCCATCGTTACCTGAAGAGACAGTCACCAAAATATTATTTTCAATTGCCAAATTGATACTTTGCGCTCTTGGGTCATCATTACAAAAATCTTCATACTTATCTCCGCCAATACTAATCGTGATAACACTTATGTTTAGTCGAGTAGCATTATTAACACACCAATCAATTGCACTGATCATATTAGGCACATTGCACCCTTCTTGACGCGTTGCTCCACAAACTTTGAGTGCAACAATTTTAGCATCTGGCGCCACGCCTCTAAAAGTACTATCATTCGAAGCAACAATCCCAGCAACATGTGTTCCATGACCAAAATCGTCAATTGGGTCAAAATCATTATTCCAAAAATCAAAACCTCCAATGACTTTTGAGCAAGCGCCCGATTCAAATTCTTCTCTGCTGCAAGAACCCATATTAAGGTGTGTATAATCAACACCTGTGTCAATTACGCATACTGCTTGGTTTTTTCCAGTATAACCTAAATTATAACTAAGGTCTCCATTTATAAGAGGTATACTCTCTTCAAGAGTTACATATTCTTTTTTTGATAAATAAATTGAGGATACTAGAGGATTCTTAATAAGATCGTGATAGCCCTGTTCAGTTATTTTTGCACTAAAACCATTTGTCAATAAAAAAAGATTCACATCTTTTATATCCCTATTTGATAGGTTAGAGAGAATTGTCTTCTGACTGTTTTTAATAAATCTTTGTCGATTTACAAAATCTTTATCATTGAGGAAATCCTCATTTTTTAGAATAACAATAACTTCCGTAAGATTTTGCATAGACAGTTCCATTAATAGTCCTTTATTAGGAACTGTACCATTAGTTTGAGTATAGGCAGAAACAAAGGATATTAGTAAAATAAATAAAATAGTGAAACCCCATATTTTCCTTACTTTAGCTGAGGGCATCATTTTATTTGGCTGTTGGTTTTTCTATTTTACTAAAATATACCCGATCGACATACCATTTCTTTTCTAGTTCAGATTTTATCTCCTTTAGGACGTAATCTTTTCGTTCTAACGATATACGATCATCGTAATATAACTTCACAAAGGCCATGTTTGATAGAGCAGGATAGTCAATACTTATATTAGATATTTCAGGATAAGCGCTTTTGAGAGTATTAATTTCCTGAGAAAAATAATATCTAAATCTAGCTTGTTGAGATTGGTTATTTGAATTTGCAAAAGCATTAAGAGTATTTCCATTGGCGCCGTTAAAAGATATAATTAGTTCCTCTATGAGGTATTTTCTCAGGTCTTGTTGTTGATTAATGTCTTCATTCAAACAACCTTGTACTAGAAGACTAAGTATAATTACAAGCGAAAAAATTATATTAACTGTTTTCATCTCCCCTCACCTCTCTTTACTTCCACTTCAACAATGTCATAGGCTTCAAACGGCATGTTACAGAACCGTCGATGATCACAGAAATTAAAGGTAATGGATGCAATCTGTAAAGAAACATCCTCATTCAAGGTAAAGACAGAAGGTTTGCTGGCATTGCTCTGCCTCGGATCGTATAATCTCTTGGTTGGCACGCCGTTAATGCGGAAGAAACAAGCCTTGGTGTTACGATCACAGTACAGCAAATCAATAACGTATTTTTCCTTATCAATTATATAGCCACGTTGAGTATCCAGGTGTGCACCAATCTTCATGGTTGTTTTATCATAAGAATCAAACTTTTTGTACGTCAGATTCGTGAAGTTCTGGTGCACCGTAAAGTACTCCTGGATAGAGGGGGTGTGAATAGTCTGATTATGAATGGTTGTTGCAAAAGGAAGTTGAGAAGAATCTGGAGAAAACGGTGTTAAAATTGACGAAGTATCCAGAGCTGTCGTGAACAATATACTACCAAGCAATACGCTTGCCACAATCAACAATAACATGCTTTTTTTCATGGTAACAACCCCCAAGAGAGTGGTAAATTCAATAAAGTTTATATGTCTTTCTGAAAATTTACCGGAAATCTTTCGTTACAGGGTCTTTTCTGATGGGAATGACTGATATGCTCTCGTAAAGAGAGAGATCCGAAGGATTACACCCTAGAGAGGAGACAAAGGTTTATATATCACAGATCTACCGAGGTGTTATGGATCCCATTGTCGTCAATAAGGTATCCATGGCCTATCGTATAAAAAGAGGAAGCAGCCTGAAATACTTATTTTCTCGCGAAGAGCTGCACGCATTACAAGAGGTAAGTCTGAACGTTAAACAAGGTGAAATCTTTGGTCTCATCGGTCCATCAGGAGCAGGAAAAACAACACTCGTCAGAATCCTTGCCACCTTACAGATTCCTTCTTCGGGTATTGTCCTTATCAATGGAAAGGATGTAGTAAAGGAATACAGACCGATCCAACGTGATATCGGCGTTGTTTTGGGAGAACGATCACGAGCATTGTATTGGAGAATAAGCGGAAGAAAAAATCTCGAGTTCTTTGCTGCTCTCTATGATCTTCGAGGGAATCAGGCAAAAGAGCGAATTGGCTGGGTGTTAGAAAAAGTTGGTTTAACTGACAAGGCTGATGAACTCGTCATGCATTACTCAACAGGAATGAGAAACAAACTAGGGATTGCACGAACACTCCTGCACAACCCTTCTATTTTGTTGTTTGATGAGTTAAGTACAGGCATGGATCCTCTTTCAGCAATAAAAATGAGAAATCTGATTAAAGAATTATGTCACCTAGACAAGAAAACGATTTTTCTGACCAGCCATAATATGGAAGAAATCGATTTACTGTGTGATCGTGTTGCACTTATCAATAAAGGTACTATTATTGCCATGGATACGACGAAAAAGCTCAAAAAGATGATCAGTAAAGACGAGCTTATCAAGATCGTGCTCAACAAGCCATTGTTTGAGCTAGAGAAAATCAAACAGCTCAAGGGAATCTCTCATGTACGAGCCAATGTTACTCATCTCACCATCCATGCGCAGCGAGGGATGGATATCGGGATGATCACGAACACTATTGAAAAACAGCATCGGAAGATCTTGAGCATCAACACTATTGAACCAAGTATGGAAGAAGTGTTCATGAAACTTATGGGGAACAACAATGAAATTGCATAGCCTCTGGAAGATATGGGCGTTTACCAAAAGATCATTTGAGATTATCTTTTCCTATAAACTAGCCCTTGCTACGACGTTTATTTCACCACTCCTCTTTGTGTTTATGTTTGGAATGATCGGAAAGGTCTTCAAGGATGTTGAGATTCCGGCTTTAGCAGTTTATGGTGGTGATTATGTATCCTATATTCTGCTGGGAAGCATTTTCTGGCAGTTTGTTTCCATTGGTCTGAGTACGATTGCTGATGAAATGCATGACGAGGCTTCTATTGGAACCTTGGAAGCTATCTTTATGAGTCCAACTAATGTAACCTTTGTCTTTCCTGGCCTAACCTTTGTCTCGATGATCATCTCTGGACTGTTTACCGTCATTACCATTACGGTTGGTATCCTGTTTTTTAATTTTAATATTGGCAATGGCAATTATCCCTTAGCATTACTTATTGCTGTGCTCACCTACTTTACCACCTTAGGAATAGGCATGATTGTGGGTGGTCTTACCTTGATCTACAAACAGATTGGTAGTTTAGTCGGGCTAGTAACAACCTTTCTCATGTTCTTATCAGGAATTTATTTTCCAATTGAAGTCTTACCCTCATTTCTCCAAACCGTAGCACAGTATGTTCCATTAACGTATGCACTCCATAGTATGCGATTGGCATTACTGCAAGATGCAGGTTTTATGCTGGTGATAAAACCGATTATAGACCTTGCTATTCTTTCTGCAGTAAGCATTCTTGTGGGCTATCTTATCTTTGATTATGCCATTGAAAAAGCAAGAAAAGACGGCAGTTTGGGACAGTATTAAGTGTCTTATTATTCAACCGGTTTCCCTTCTATCTTCATGGTTCCATAGATAAGCTGTGCTTTCTTAGGTATCTTGATGGTAACTCTCTGCACTTGCCCAGGCTCGGTAAACACGAGAGTTTTGTTGAATGAGCCATCAGCAAAGACATTAATTACTTGTGTACCTTCAGGCAGGACTTTGATAGGTACATACTGGTGATGGGATAAATTACCGTCAGATGCTTCTACCAGAATGGTATAATCACCGGTATCGTTGTTCGTTGGCAGCCATTGTCCGGTCTCATTAAACGGTGCGCTGTAATACAACGTTAGGGTATCATTATCAGGATCTGAAGCGTTTGCTTGTAAGCTTGCTGCTTGACCTGCTATCGCAATAACCGGTTTCATGGGTTCAAGGTATGGCTGATGGTTGTTGCTGCCTAACGTAGCCATGATACTGTACGGCGAGCCTGCCCGTTTCACCACAATCTCTGCTCTGCCGTCATCATCAATGTCAGCAATGGCTGGCGAGCTGCCGATTAAGCCACCAAAACTGTAATTAAACAGCTGGGTGCCATCACCGTTAATAACGTGCAAGATTGACTTGTTATTCTCAGGAATAATAATCTCATTATCACCGTTTCCGTCGATGTCGGCTATGACCGGAGCAATATTCGGGCT
>JACPJR010000017.1 GCA_016187565.1 Candidatus Woesearchaeota archaeon | reverse complement strand
TAGAAGTAGCACTTCTACCGCTTCTGTATTGCTGTACTACCCACTTTCTTTTTTTTCATTCAATTTTTCCATTTAAATCACCAAAAGTGCAGAAATCTCGGCTTATTATTAAAGTGTAAACTAATAATCAAATTAAACAATCTACAAAAAAAGACGAAAGGTATAAATATAGAAAAAAAAGAAGTGAGTCTATGATTACCATTCCCACCATGTTATTACGGTTTGGACTGAGCTTCTTTGCCTCATTTTGCTATGGATTAGATCGCCAAAAACTCCACAAGCCTGTTGGTTTTGGTACGTATATCTTCGTTTCTGTTGGTGCTTGTGCGCTTGCTCTTGCTGCCATAGTCATTTATCCTGAAAATCCTCTTCCTTTACTCAGCGCTATTGTTACTGGTATCGGTTTTCTTGGTGCTGGTGCACTTCTGAAAACCTCTGATAAAATTTTTGGTTTTACAACCGCAGCAAGCATCTGGGTTTTCGCAATCTTTGGGTTATTGGTTGGGATAGGGAACTACCTTGTTGCCCTATTATTGTATGGGCTTATTTGGGCCACTATCTTTGTTGATAAACGCTTAGAGCAACGGGGCATTGGTTCGTACCGCAAACGGATGACTATTGTCGTCAAGGGTATAGGAAATACCAAGGAAACCGAGGAGCTTCTTCGTGAAAGTAAGAACAACTTCATCGTTATTTCCACAGAAATTGATAAGGAACATGACACCTGTACGATCCATTATCTCGTTGAAGGATCGAAACATCATTTGAACGACATGATTCGTACCATCAATACCAAAAAATGGTGTAATCAAATCAAGGTAGAATAACCGCAAAATAACGAGAGGAAATAACTTCTTCACGACGTTTTGGAGTAAGCGAGAACATGAGCATGAAAATTGCTATTATTATTTCACCCCAAGATCTGGCCAGCAAAACTATTGGGAATGCCCTACTACAGCGTCAGTGTTTTCATCCAACTCATGAAGAGTTCGATGGAAAAAGAGTACTTCAGTGTAATGGGTACAATGAAGCAAGGCTGTACACCATTGTGCAAGAATCCATCCACGCTGAACATCTTGATGTACGCATCGCTGCAGATCTGTTTATCTTTGCCACCAAACATGTAAGCAAAGCAGCAGTGCCGAGCTTATGCGTCCATGCACCAGGCAATTGGGGGCCAGCTCTTTATGGCGGAAAGGCAAACAGCTTAGGGATTGCGCCTGCTTCGTATTTGAAAACAGCCTTGCAAAAGCTTGAGGAGCTTCATACGCTCCATCATCTGCTCAACTATGAGGTTATTCAAGAGGCAACCCATCATGGACCATTGTTAGAAAAGCCCTGTATGTTTATTGAAATTGGTTCAACAGAAAAGGAATGGCAGGATGAGCAGGCAGCAGAGATCATTGCAGCAACTATCCTTTTTCTTATCGAACAGACACCAAAAGAATATCCCACTGCCTTAGGAATTGGAGGATTACATCACACGCCGCAGTTCAAGAAAATCATCCTTCAGACCGAAAGAGCAATAGGCCATGTCTGTCCAAAGTATAACCTTGCTTACCTCACACCTACTATGATCCAGCAGGGATTAGAAAAAACACACGAAAAAACAACCCAAGTTATCCTTGATTGGAAGGGTTTAGGCGACGAAAAAGATCGCATTGTTCAGATGCTCGACGAGTTACATATATCATACACCAAAATCAGATAAAACCAAGACAAAAAATACTCAAACATCTCAACACAGCCGAGAACATCCTACGTGTATTTAATGAAAAAAATACTAATTCTTAGACACAGCTGCGGTTAGCAGAAGTTTTTTAAACAAAATATTTATATAGTAGATATGACTATCTATTTATAGTATAATTAACGAGAGGATATTATGTATTGGAAAGAGATTAAAAGAAGCGATCACTTTGAAGAATATCACAAAGGAGCATTGGCTTGGAGTGATGTTATACGTTTGATTTATACCATTAAAAATAAGAGGAAAAAAGGGGATAAAATCGAAATTGAGGACGATAAATTTTACATGTTATGCGAACTGAAAGATAAGATATTATATGTGATAAATGTTAAAAGGAAATAAGGTGATGAATATGGAAAAATGCCCAAAATGCAATGCCAAAATGAAAAAAATCAACGTTAAGATTCAAGACGCAGATAGTCCGGTGACTAGTTATCAATGCGGTAAATGCGGCTATTTTGATTTTGAGGAAAAATCTATAACTAAAGCTATTGACGAAATCAAAGCAAAAGAATCAACGTTAAAGATAAAACAGAAAATAATTAAACTTTCGCATGACCGATTAGGTATGTATATTAATAGAGATGTAGCACGAAGTTTGAATCTTAAAGGCGGAGAGGAAGTGTATGTTTCTGTACCAGATAAGAATCGCCTTATTGTGAGCTTAGCACATCCATGAAATACAGGACTCTCTGCCCATTTTAGCGCATTGGACAGTCGAAGCGGATTAAGCCTTCTTTTGGCAAAAGTAGATTAAAACGTTAGCGAAGAGTTGAAATGCAAATTAGTCGGCAAAACGTGAAGCAGTGCAAACACATACATTCTGTCTACATGATACACTATAACTGATTACTCCCCTATTCCCTAAATCGTAACAAAATTCCTTACAGTCCGAATCTAAGTTACAAGGATAATTACTTACTCGTAAAACAGTATCACCTTCTGTCTCTGTTTTAATATCATAAGTTGTTATATTGGGATTTGTTGCATTGGAATTCATTACATCAGTATTTATTGTATTGTTATAGGGATCGCTTAAGGAAGGAGCGGTGACATTTTTTGGTGATGGTAAAGATGTACAGCTACTGATGAGAACTACGAGAAGTAATAACACCATTAATGAAAAAATAGAATTTAGTTTCATAGTATACCGTTAATAAAGCATATTCTTTATAAGAATTTCGCTTCTTTGGCGGTAGAGGTAGATTTCCACATAACAACGGATTAAGCCTTCTTTTCTTCTTTCTTCTTTTCTTCTTTCTTCTTCTCTTCAGGCTTGGCTCCTTTGTCTTCAGGTTTCTTCTCTTCTATCTTGACAACTTCGTGGATAATCTTATCAGGAATACCAGCTTCAATGAGCTTCTTCTGGATTTCTCGTGGCTCTTTATCCTTGAATTCCTCGGCAATTGCTTTAGCCTTTCGTAAGAATTCCTCGCGCTTCTCCTTCATCTCTTCTTCAAGTCGCTTACGCTCTTCTTCTAACTGGCGTAACTCCTCAGCGCTAAGCTCGGTCTTCTCTTCACGGATTTCTTTATCAAAATTTCCTGCATTAACTTGTTTAATAGCCTCTACAGGCTCTACACCATGAACAAGGACACCCATAGAACGACAGGTCCCAATAACTTCCTTGATTTTTTGTTTAAGATCTTTTCCGAGAAGAGAATCCTCTTTCATCTTGGCAATCTTAATGATCTGCTCAATTCTCAGATCAGCAACTTTCGTATCTTTTGGAGAACCAGAACCCTTCTGAACCTTTGCTTCTTTCTTGATAAGCGCGCTTGCTGGTGGTGTACCAACGGTAATTTCATAGCTCTTTGTCGCGCGATCAACAATAACCTTAACAGGCACCTGCATGCCTTTAAAATCAGCTGTTTTTTTATTGATGTCAGCAATAACTTGACCAATATTTATACCCATAGGACCAAGTGCTGGACCCAATGGTGGACCTGCGGTTGCTTTTCCACCTTCCACTAAACTTTCAACAACTTCTTTTGGCATGGTTATCGCTGTTTTCTCTGGTAACGTAAACCAACTGAAATGGCAGGGATTGGTAACTACTTTATAAGTTTTGCTGTGGCTTGGGCAACTTACACAAGAAACCTAAAATCCCTCCTCTCCTTCATCTGACACTGCTTCTGGTGTTGAGCCACTCTCATCAGCCGTATCTCGACGAATAACGCGAACTGCATCCATTTTTACGGTGATCGGAATGGGTACTGCTGCCTCTAAGAGCTCAACAACAACCTCTTCCTTGGTCTTATCAATGCGAGTAATTTTACATTTCTCTCGCTTGAATGGCCCAGTGATAATCTCTGCAATATCATTCTTTTTTATATTCACTTCACGTTTTACCTGCTCGAGCATGTGCTCAATCTCTTTATACTGCACTGGTTGAGGAAGAATTCCCCGTGCATAAGGAATATTAAAGGCAGCCTGCTCTGCATCAGACTTTGTCTTCGCTTCGAGAAAGATATAGCCTCGCATACCATGAGGTCTTATAATGCTATACACTTCCAAGCCACGCTTCTTGACATTACTCGTAATAAAATCCATGACTTGATCTTCTCGGTTTGCTGCCGTTCGTAAGGCAAAAATAATGGTTTCTTCTTCAGTCATTTTGTTATCACCAATTTCCTCAGGATTTCTTTAAAAGAGGAGCTGTTTAATCATCTGTAAGACAAATCCAATAAAACCAATGATTATGATACCAAGGCCAGAGACCTTAACAATGGTCTTATACTCAAGCCCACTGGGCTTTTTTGTTACCTTGAGCACTCGTCGACATTCAAGGTAAAATTGTTGTAAACGAATAAGAAATGACATGGTTATCCTTTACTCCTCTAATCAACAAATTCTATCCCTAATTCATTCTGGATATTTCCCCGCCTTGCCTGGGTTACGGTCTTATTTGGACCAAAGATCTGTGGACTTTTCACGCCAGTAACAATGAGCATTGTTCGCAGGGTGTGTTGCAGATCATCACTGATCTGTGCTCCCCAAATGATCTTTGCATCATCATCCAGTTTTTGGGAAACCGTCTCAACGACACTTCGTGCTTCGTCCAAGGTCATATCAGGACCACCAATAATATTGATCAGTGCGCCGTTTGCTCCGGTAATATCCACATCAAGGAGCGGGTTGGAGATTGCCTTCTCTACTGCCTCTTTAGCTCTATTTTCGCTGTCGCTTTCTCCGACGCCGATTAATGCCACTCCTCCTTTATCCATAACTGCGCGAATATCAGCAAAATCAAGATTTACTAAGCCCGCTCTGGTAACCAGTTCAGCTATGCCCTTAACCGAGTTCGTTAAAATTTCATCGGCAACCTTGAAGCTTGTTTGCAAGGGCAGATCAGGTGCAAGTTCCAGGAGCTTATCATTGGGAATAACAATAAGGGTGTCAACCGTATTTTCTAACTTCTCCAGCCCCATCATCGCATTTTCATATCTTCGGTGACCTTCCATGCTAAAGGGAACGGTTACAATACCAACGGTTAATGCACCGCTTTTTTTTGCAACCTCTGCAATGACTGGAGCAGATCCTGTTCCTGTGCCGCCGCCAAGTCCACATGTAATAAAGACCATATCAGCCCCTTCTATTGCCTTTCGTAATTCGTGCTCTTGTTCCCGGGCAGCCTCTTCGCCAACTTTAGGAATAGAACCAGCACCTAGTCCTTTAGTAATAGCCTTTCCAATCAAAACCTTTTTATCAGCCGTCGTGTACAAAAGATCTTGTGCATCAGTGTTAACCGCAATGGTTTCACAGCCACTGATACCTATCTCAGCCATACGATTAATGGTATTATTACCACCACCACCAGTCCCGATAACCTTAATCGTTGCTTTTTGCTTGGAGAGAAGTTGCTCAAGTTCAGCATCAACAATATTCCTATTACTCATAATCTCTTCGGGAAGCTTTTCTCGTTTTACTTCCCGGAATTCTTTAACTTCTTTTACCGGGAGAGGCATAGGTTGCTCTTCCGAGACAACATCACTCTCCGTTTGTTCGTTTTGTTTAATGATAAAATCGTCCACGCTTCTTCCCTCTACTCTCGTCCAGTAGTACTTTTGTCGTTACTTATATTTAAACCTTTTTGATTTAGGCCTTTTTGCTCATAAAGGCGACGGTGACATTGGTAAGCTTCAGCAACCGATCTTTAATAATTTCCTGTATCTTTTGTGGAAGTTCCTTTTTGGTCTGCACCGTAGCAGTAGTTCCTTCAATCGTTACCTCTGCTTCAAGATGAAACTCTGTTTTCAGCACTGCCTTTACCTTTTCACCGTTTTCCTCAATAACTCGTACGATATTAACCTTGTAAACAACGTCTTTCCCTGCCAAAGGATGGTTAAAATCAACCAAGGTTCTTCCACCAGTAACGGTCTTAATCATACCAACCATGCCATCAACATTTACTTGAAGACCAGGCATTGGTCTGATCTGTTGGTTCACAAATTTCTGTGTCGCAATTAACTGAATGAGCTTAGGGTTTTTCTTTCCAAAAGCCTCGATTGCAGCCAATGAAAGCGTGTAATCCTTACCTATTTCTTTGCCTTGGATCTCCTGATCAAGTCCCTTAAGAAGATGTCCTTCTCCGACACAAACAATCACTGAGCCATAGCGCATGCCTTCTTGATAGAGATCGTGTTGTTTGGCTTCTGTTTCAGAAGTCGTATCAAAGACCATACCAGAATCTTTGAGACTGCCGGTATAATTCATTTCGATAAAGTCGCCTTTTTGCACTGTTTTTGGCATACTGAATACCTCCGTATGAACTTCAGGAGAAGAATCTGAGAGAGAAGATTGGTCTACTATTTAAAGGTTTTGTTCACTTCAGTAGATTCGATTTTGAACTAACCTATGCCGCCGCAACTGGCGGCATGACGGACATTTTGCGTGCAAAATGTCCTACTCGCCACCCCGAATGGGGCAACCCCCTTGTCGGTTGGATTCAATAATGTGATGGGACTTTGACTTGAGCTGCTAACCCTTTTTTTGGATGAAGCATGAAGTACAAAGTAAACTTTTTACCAACAGCGTTAAGATAGTGTCTGTCCTTAAGCTCGAATGGCCTTAATTCTTGTAAACAGCTGCTCAATTTGTCGACAATTCTTTTGGGCCTCTTGCTTACAGTCCTCAAGCGTCACCAAGCTCATGAAACCAAATCAGGCTTCCTTCAACAGAAACAAATTTGAAACACTCTGCATTCTTAACAACTTCTGCTATCTTTGAGTGGGTTGGAACTTTATTGTGATGTGCTTCAATAGCATTAAGAATTATCTTTTGTTCTCCTTCATCTACATTCCATTCATCCAAATATTCCTTGACAAATTCAGAACTCAACTGTGGATGATTTTTTTGAATATCTCCTTTCCAGTTTTGACTAAAAACGGTATGAGCAAGATATAATGACGTTAAAACTAATCTTTCATCAACATCATATTTTTTAGAAAGTTCCTTTCCTTTGGCTACTGCAAGCTCGGTTAGAAGCGACGAAGGTGCTTTATTCTTGAGCGTTTGTTGGTACATTAACTCTCGTGACAAGGCAACGATATCCATTACCTCAGAGAAAGGCCTCTTCCATAAAAAGATTGGCATTTCTTGACTAAGAAAAGACTCTGAAAGAGAATTGCTGTTTACACTTTAAAAGGGATACAGCCATTATATGATTCACCATAGGTTGCTCTGTCTTGAAAGAGTAAATAAGCCGTTTTCTCCCGAGGAAAAACAAGTAGATCTTTTTCCATAAGATCCTCTCTTCCATCACCTTCCTTCCATTCATAGACATCACTCCATCCATCAACATACCCCCCAATAATAGGGATACGACGATCAGCGAGGAGATTAGCAAGGATGGTAAAGTGGTCTCTATCTCCACCGATGAGAAGCGCTTGCAACGGAGAATCCTGTGTTTGTCTCCTGGTATCTCTTAATAGATCAGGAAAATATTCTTTTGGATCTCTACTTCTCTTGGTATTGGACCGAGGATAATGGGAAAAACCAATAATACCACCATGCCTACCCTCACCAAATAATACCGCAGCGTTACAATTATCTATTGACCGTGAGATAATAGGATCTGGAGTGACAACCTGATGCCCATAATCGAGATCCTCATATCGCTCATTCCATAAAAAATCATGTACTTCTCGAGGAATCGGTGTTCTATCATCTAAAGTTTTTAAGGTACCAGTAGGAAGAAGTTCATCAATTGATCGAAGAGGGGACGGTTTTCTCCAGAAATGATACATTTCGCTAAAGACTTTTCCCAGATGTTGCATCTTCCGAGGATATTTTTCCTCTTAATAAATCTTTCCATTGTTACTACTAATAAATTAGTATAAAGAGGATTATCATCAGAAGCTACACATCTACCTCAAGAAAAGACAAGGTTTATATATGTCTGCAAAATCCTCAGATTTACGTATATAATTCCTAACGTGAATAAATGATTGGAGAAGATTAGGAGGAACATGAGATGGTTGAATTCAAAGTTGTGCTCTCTGATCCAGAATCAGGGAAATCCGTACAAAAGGAAGTAAAAGATACTGATGCTCGATCTTTCTTAAACCTCAAGATAAAGGATAAAGTTAATGGAGAATTACTGGGATATACAGGGTATGAATTCGAGATTACGGGTGGGAGCGATAACTGTGGCGTTCCCATGCGTCGTGATGTGAGCGGGTCAATACGAAAAAAAATCCTCACCGTAGAGGGAGTTGGCATTAAGAAAAAAGACCCAGGCATTAGGCAGCGTAAATTGGTCCGTGGCAATACCGTCCACGAGAAAACAGCCCAAATAAATCTGAAAGTAACCAAGAAAGGTAACAAGCCATTTATTGAAGAGCCAAAGACAGAAGCTGGGCAAGAAGAAAAGAAAGAAAACTAAGCCCTTATTCTTTTTATTTTTTTGTTCCTTCCACCTTTTCTCAAGATTGCCGAAATAAATATTGAAATACCGGCAACTATTCGTGAATGATACTACTCTTACATACTCAAAACGAAACATTTATATAGAAGCTATACTACTGAAGAGTAGGAATTGGGGGAAAGGTATATTAGATTCAAGAAATCAGGGGATAGCCGCGATTGACTATTCTCGATTGAAATACTGCAGAAAGATCCTAATAACCTCTTTTTCCCGTGCAAATGTCTTTTTAAGGCATTTGCAAGGGTTTTTAATCAAGATCACCTCTTTTTTCCCGGGAAAGTTCCTTTCGGGGAACTTTCTTGGGTTTTTCTCCTTTAACAGTTGCAACTCTCGTTTTACGAGGATGAATAATGATTTTCTTGTTCTGTTCTTTTCTCAAAGAGAATGCTAACATAAGCGTCATACCCCAGAGTAAGCCAACGACAATAAGCAAAAACTCTCGGGAGGGCAAGGGAAGCCTAACGGCTTGCTTTGATGGTGGAAAATACAGATCAATATTGCTGAGTTCTAAGGCATAATCAACATAGGTAAGCGCAGTCAATGGATCAGTCTCTTGAAGGCTTAAGGCATATTCATAATAACTATACCCTAAAATAGGGAAAATCTCCTGTTTTTGTTGTTTAAGGATGCTTCGCTTTGCCTGTTCGAGCTTTTCCTGCAACAGCTCCTTCAGTAAATCGTCACGAAGACTAATCACACTTAAGAGAAAATCAGTTTCTGCTTTTGCCTTACTTGCCCGGAATAGGCAAAAGGCATAGTCATGCTGATTAAAATCCTCATATGCTTGGGCTAAGTTTTTTCGAGAATTTTCTCCAAGTTGCGGAAAGAACACCGTAACATACTGGTATCGCTCTTCTGCCTCTGCAAGCTTTGCCAGACAAGATGCTTCGAGCTTTTCTTCTTCGAGGTTGAACTCTGTTCCAGGAACCTCAAAGAAAGTTCCCCACAACAGAGAAGTGAACATACGTTCTTGTGCATAGGCAAGGTTATACAATGCACTGGCAAAATCATTGCGATTCAACCCTGCTAAGGTTTCTTGCAGGTAATCATCCGCTTCCTGTAATCGCTCTTGAACAATAATAAATGCCTGTAAATCGGTAATGGTCGTCAGTTCATAGGTAGCAAATGTCCGCTGATAACCATCTACGTAGCTGTCAATCTTTGTGGCTTGATCAAAGATCTCTTGATAGGTCATATTTTCTTGTTGGTAGAGTAAGTACTGGAGTTGGATATTAGCACCGAAACAGAGACTTGCAGCAGAATAATACTGACCTTGGGTAAATAATACCGTACTCTGTGTTGTTTGATTACGTGCAGCTTCTAAGAAACTTTCATTGATACTTCCCTGAGCTTTATCTAAAAACACATCCGTACGATTACAAAGCCGGAGAGCGATCTCCTTCATAGTTGATTGATAGGCTGGTGAAATAGTAATGTTCTCCTCTAATGAGTCAAGAAGAGATTTACCGGTAACCTCCTGGAGAGCTTCATGAAGTGTAGTGACCTCAATCAAGGTAATTCCCTTTGCTGCAGCATAGCTGTAAAGGTCTTCTTCTTGAGGAAGTTGCGGTATGATCGAGGTCACCTTTTCCGAGGTTTCATTACTCACCGTGTCATTTATCGACGTCAGATTCACTTCAAGCAAAGGGGTGGGCACAGCTCTTCCCTTAGGGATAAGTACTTTGGTTATCCCCTCTTGGGCTGCAGCATCAATTTTTGCCGTAAGTCCGATAACAGGCCCGATAAATCCCCCTGAGTTAATGGTACCGGTTATTGCTACGGATTCATCTATGGGATAATCCTCGAGAAGTGCAACCGTAAGGACGGTAAGGGCCGCGCCAGCACTTGCACCGCCAATAATTCCTGACTCTGCCCGAATTGTGTAAAAGAAATCCTTGGTAGAACAATCAACCTCAGCCGTCCTACAAGCAATCTCCTTGGCAAAGCGGGTTGAGATCTGGGTATCTAATTTTGTTAAGGGAAAGGTATCAATAAATATCCTACCGTTTCCAGGTTGAATTTCAAGATAGACATCGGCAGGGCTTCCTTGAAAGGTATCACCTAACTCAGTAACTGCAAGGAGTTTCATGTGTCCTTGTTGGGTCTTTTCTTGAGGTAAGACAAACAACATGCCTGTTGCAAGAAGTGCAAGGAAGAGTACGATCAGAAATGCTCTCATACAAAACGGGAATAGCTTACGATATTTATGCTTTTCTGCTATAATTTCTGGGACCGAGCAGAATAATTCCGAGATATGGAGCTAAAATTTTATAATAGTTGGCTCATTCTCCTCTTCCATGCGACGTACCATCATTCTTATCACCCTGAGCACTACCGTAAGCTTACTTCTTTTGATGTTATATATCAGTTCTCTGTATCAGCAGATTCCCTCAGAGACCATTCCACCCCCTACCATTCTTTTCTGCCCCACTGATGATTGTCCAGAGAAGCTCTACCAATTTTTGGCAGTTGCAACCGCATCTATTCATTGTGCATTTTTTGAGATAAACGACTACGAGAGTCTTAACCTCATCCAAAGTAAAGTAAACAACGGTCTGGATGTCCGATTAGTTGTTGATGCGGATAATCTTGATACGCTGGCCATTGAAAATAAGGATAACGATAATGTTGTCAAGGCTGATACCTCTCGTGCATTCATGCATAACAAATTTTGTATCCTTGATAAGAGCGTGGTATGGACAGGATCCTTTAATCCGACAGAAGGAGGACAAGAGAATGATAACCATGTGCTGATCATAAACTCAACCTATCTTGCAAGAAATTATGAAGAAGAGTTTGATGAACTATGGCAAGGAACTTTCGGGAGAGGAAAAAAAACATCCTATCCACGTCTCATAGTGAACAATGCCCTGTTTGAGAATTACTTCTGTCCTGATGATTGTGGAGATAAAGGCAAAGGGGGAATCAACAGAGTTGTCCAACTGATTAATGATGCTCAAGGAAGCATTGAGATTGCGATGTTTGCCTTTACTGCAGATAGTGTTACCGAGGCCCTTGTTCGAGCACAGCAGCGGGGAGTTTCTATTACCGTCCTTGTCGAAAAGAGAAATGTTCATTTGCTTGGTTCAGAGGTACAGCGATTAAAGGAACAAGGTATTACGGTTCTTGTTGACGGAAATCCACAGATCATGCATCATAAATTTATGATTATTGATGATACCATTGTCCTCCTTGGCAGCTTTAACTTTTCTGAAAATGCAAACGCTCGAAATGATGAGAATATGATTATCTTTCATGATGCATCTGTTGCGCAAAGGTTTCTTCAAGAATTCGAACGACTGTTACGCTCATCCGAGTGAAGATATCCGCGCAAGCGTAACTCCATCTAAGGAAGAAAGCGTGAGATCTGCCTTGCTGGTGTCTTGTGCTGGAGTAAAGGGATTCGGAAGTGCGATACATTTACATCCTGCTGTCTTTGCTGCTTGAATGCCGTGCGTAGAGTCCTCAAGAACCAGACATTCGCTTGGCGTAAGTCCGAGTTTTTTGGCTGCAAGAAGATAAGGCTCTGGATTTGGCTTTCCATGGTTGACATCGTCTGCTGCAATGATCAATGAAAAAAAATCGTGGATGCCAAAACGCTTCAAAATAAGTCCGATATGGACTCGAGTTCCTGAAGAGACCACGGCAAGACGATATCCATTTCTGGTAAAACGTTCAAGCGATGCATGAAGCCCAATGCATGGCGTAAGTTTTTCTTCAATTAATTGACGAAAATAACCATCTCGTTGCTTAATGAATGCTTCAGGGGTAATGGACAACTCAAAATGATGAATAAGAAAATGCATGCTATAGGAAACAGGTCTTCCAACAAAATTACCAATGGCTGTTTCAGGAACCTCATGCACGGCTTTTCCCATGTTCTGCAACACTAAAGCCGTTGCCTCAAAATGAATGTGGTGGGAGTTAACCATGACATCGTCCATATCATAGAGAACTGCCTTGATCATACGTCAAGAAAAGAGTCAGACTTTATAAGTATTTTCGTCATCAACCACCCAAAGAAGACAGGTGATAAACTAAGCAAAAGGATTTCCAACAATATAGACGAGTAATCCAAAGAGGATAATTCCTAAGAACACAAAGCTAATCCATTTCCAGATGAGCTGTGCTTTCTTCTTATCAGCAATGGTACTCTGCAAGAAAGTCTGCAGGATACGACCACCATCAACAATACCCAGTGGAATGAGGTTTGCCAGCCCTACAAAGAGATTGAGGAGATAAAGCCAACGGAATAGGCCCTTGAACCAGAAAAAGACACTTCCCACCCATGATGGATAACCCTCTTTGAGTCTGCGCTCATTCTTGAAATTCGTAACCCCAATAATCCCCCGTTGTCCGGTATCATCAGTGATGGTCGTCAGTGTGTAACGAGTCCCATTAGCATCTAGGGTAATGGTTTGATTTGGTTTAACGCAGGAATACATCTGGTCTAAAAATGACTGAGCCGTGGTTAAGGGCTGGCCATTAAAGGTATTAACGACAATGCCATCATACATCCCTGCTCTGGCTGCAGGCATGGTTTCGTTGGTCAAGGTAAAGGAAAAGCCTACTGGCTCGGTAAACCTATCCTCAAAAGGAGCTAGAGCACTAGGATTTGCAACATAAGGAAAAAGAATAACCAAGACAAGGGCAAGCAACATATTGGCTAAGGGACCAGCAGCGAAAACTGAATACTGGACATAATCAGGCTTTTTTTGGAGCTGTTTCTCATCAGGCTCAACAAATGCCATGGGTACCAGAGGAATAACAATACCAAGGAATGCAAATCCAGTATTTTTTATTTCAAGACCATGGGCCTTGGCAACAATGCCATGGGCAAATTCATGGACAAGGGCAAGGATAAAGATAGTAATAATCCAATGATCAAAGGGCAGGAATCCGATGCCCGGAATATTGGTAAAGGGAAGCACAGGAACAATAGCGTTGGTTGCTGCTGCTGGCTTGAAGATAACGTCAAGCGTCACTTTAATCAATGAATAGGATATAAAGACAAGGGAAACAACAGCAATACCAATGAAACAATACCCCATGAAAATAACGAGATTACGATACTTTTTGCCGACATGATTTATCCAGCGAATGCCAAAATGAGAGCGATACAGAAAAAGGTAAATCAAATAGCCAAGAACTTTTTGAAACACAACCTGTTGACGGTTACGATAGAGAAAAAAAATCATCACTCCAACAAAAAGTGCTGCCAACAATATTTGGATATCAACCATCTTTTTTTGGAGCCTCTCTCATCGATTGTGACCGGTGTGAATGGATACACCTGAAAGATATGCCTGAATGGAGGTTTACTTACGGCGTAACGGTTTTAATGCCTTGCCCTTACATTTCCTGCACGATATTCTTTTGGCCAACACCTTAAGATTTGGTGCACGGATCTTTGTTTTACATCGTCGACAGACAAAAATGTTTCGAAACAATCTCGCTTCTGCTTCTGGAAATTTTGCCATACTGTTCACCATTATTATTTGTTCTTTGAATTATTTGCTCTTTGAAAGTTATTTATTCTTTTGAAGTATCACATCAGATAGACTGGGGATATGACTTCCAAATTACTCAGTCTTCACCTGTTTCATGACTCGTTGATCAAGGATAACCCAATAGACAACAATGCTTCCCTCAGTAACCTCTCCCTTGATCTCTTCAGGAACAGCTAAATCAAAGGTTTCATAGGTTTCGGTGTCCATAACATTTGCAATGTCCCCTTTCATGGATAAAATTTGTGCATTTCGTTTGTCAATAACTGGAACTTCAATATTATCATGACCAGGCATAACCACTTCGCGTTTTTTATCATCAATTATCCCTACAGCAGTCAGACGAACCTTTGCATGACCATGCTTTCCTGGTCTACTGACCTGCATATCCATTATCTTACATGCTGCTCCTTCCAAAACAACGTACCTGCCTGGCTGGAGACTGCCAACACTTACCATCTTAACATCCATGAGGATCACCTTTATTAGTAGTAACTAGCGTAGAGCCCTCCCAAACAAGGAGAATTCAGTGCAAGAAAGAAGGAGGTCATATTTAAGTCTTTGCGTTTTTTGCTGTATGAGAACAGAAGGTATTAGAGGGTAAATAATACTGTTGCTTCATTGATGCTTAGGGCAAAGGTTTATAAATTTTCAAGTTCTCATCAGGGTATGATTATCACGATTTCTGGCACTCCGGGAGCAGGAAAGAGTACGGCTGCAAAGATATTAGCAAAAAGACTGGGGTATAGCCATTATTCAACCGGAGATTTCATGAGGACAATGGCACAGGAGCGAGGAATTTCACTCCAGCAAATGGGAACACTCGCAGAACAAGATACGCGTATCGATCAAGAGCTTGATGAGCGTCAAAAACAGCTGGGAAAAAATGAAGATAACTTTGTTATCGATGGTAGGATTTCATTTTATTTTATTCCCCATTCCTTAAAGGTTTTTCTGGATGCTGACATCAAGGAACGTGCCAAACGCATCCTCAAGGATCAACGAGCATCAGAATCACATCAATCACTCAACGAGGCAATGGCAAATATCAAAGGACGGGAAGCTTCAGAAAAAAAACGATACCAAAAATATTACTGCCTCGACTACACCAACAAAAAGAACTTTAATCTGGTTCTCGACACCACTAACCTTACTATCCAACAAACCATTGATAAGCTGCATACATGGATTACGAGCAACACGCATGAGAGATAATTCAGAAGTTAACTAAAGTTGTACACACGTTGATGAACCTATGAGACACAACTATCTTGCAAACATAGAGAGATATGGCGTTCCGAATCCTGTGTCTGTGTATTGTCAATTTTGTCGCTATGAACTTACTTCTCTTGGTGGAGACCTGACACTCAGCGGTAGCCTTTACTGCCATAAAATATACCACCTTATGGGTGCAAGAGGTTGCGCAGATCAGGCTGGGGAAATCTATTCGGGAAGATTCATCAGTGCACAGGAAATACAGATGAGAATCCTCAAAGTAGAAGTTCTCCATTACCGAAGAAGAAGGAATGGCTCACCTGAACTTGCTGCCTTGCACAATGTTAATGATGCATTTGAAGCAGTAGTTGAAGGAAGAATTCCTCGACGGGTATCTCCACTGTACTGTATGGCACTCAGCTTAGCATACCATCTGCTGCAACCACTGAGGAAAAAAAGATCAACAACTGAAACTCAACAAGCCAGCCGAAATAAAAGAGCGGTAGAAATAACCGTCGATGGGAAAGTATATGCAGAGGATCACCATCATCTCTTCTCTTTAGATGATATCATCACCTAAATCTTGTGTTTTTCAAGAGAAGTCCGACACCCCCCATCACTGATGAGGATAGCGGAAAATCTGCTGGTTTTCTAAGTTTGCTAAAACAAACGATTGCTCGCTCCCTTCGGTTGATCACAAGGAAAATTCAGACTTAATCTCGTTGTGATGTCACATTCAATAAACTTGGAGTACTAACTGTTTAAAGAAACATTTATTAATCCTCTATAAACCAGAGTGTCTATGTATAAGAACAACGAAAAAATTTCCGTAGTTAAAGAAACTAAAAAGATAGCGATCTATGGTGCACCAATTATATTTGTGATTTCATTCATTTTATTTGTTATTTTTCTAGATTCAGATTTCGTTGTAGATGTTATGTTTGGTTTGATATTTTCAAGTACAATAATGGTGTTAGCAATACTATTCTTCTATTTTGGAGGCATTGTTCTTTTTTTGAAGTTTGCCTTGTTTTATGCCAAAATTTCTAAGAAAACAAATAATGCTTACATCATTATTTTTATTCCAATGGGTTTGTTTATGTTTGCTAGATTATTTGATTTCAATGTATTTTTCACAAAGATGACAAAAGACACTCTTTCAATTGTGCTTTTTTCAACCTTTACTATTCTCGATGTTATTTGTCCGATTATCAACTATTTCTTACTCAAGAAGATAATTAAAAAATATAAAAACGTTTTTATTACGCGATAATCAGCAAAAACGGCTTCATCCAAAAATTGTTTCTAACGCCTGAATTGAAAATAACAACAATAGAGGTGCAGACGCCCAAAATTTCAGCAGAAATTTTGTGCTACTCGGGTTTCCCCTAAGGAACCCTCCCTCGTCCTGCACCAATGTTGTT
>JACPJR010000016.1 GCA_016187565.1 Candidatus Woesearchaeota archaeon | reverse complement strand
TTTGACTTTGCGAATAATGAACTCCAGTTGAAATGGGCAAATAGCTTTGGAGTTATGGAAGGAGCGCCTGTGGTGTATGATTATGATCGTGACAATACCTATGAAATCTTGGTAAGTACTACATCCTACTACTGTAGTGTGTACAGGAGCTGTGCAGATACCTTTTATGCGTTTGATGGTGCAACAGGAAATTTAGAAAAAATAACCGGCTTAGGTTTCCATAGTCCAACCACGGTTGCTCTTGCCAATCTCGACCAAGACACGAATACTGAAGCTGCCTTATCCTTTCGCTATGATCCCGAAGAAGAGTTAGGTGGCGTGGTTTGCATTGACATCCAGGGTCAACGAATAGACTGTGAGTACACCAATGGTGGAACTTTTCATAGCCCGAATATTGCTCCGGTCATAGCCGACATCGACGGAAACGGTGATAATGAGATTATTATTCCTGAGAATAACAAGTCAATCTTGCACGTTATTAACGGTGATGGCACCCAGCTGTTCAACTACAGCTTTGGTGGCTTAATAGGAAGTTCTCCAGCGATTGCTGACATTGATGATGATGGTAAAGCAGAGATTGTGGTGAAACGGGCAGGCTCTCCGTACAGTATCATGGCAACCTTGGGCAGCAACAACCATCAGCCATACCTCGAACCCATGAAACCGGTTATTGCGATAGCAGGCCAAACAGCAAGCTTACAAGCAAATGCTTCAGATCCTGATAATGATACCCTAACCTTGTATTACAGTGCACCGTTCAATGAGACCGGACAATGGCTGCCAACGAACAATGATACCGGAGATTACACCATTCTGGTAGAAGTATCTGATGGTAATTTATCCCATCACCAGTATGTTCCTGTCAAGGTATTGCCTGAAGGCACGCAACTTATCAATGTCTTTGCTGATGGCTCATTCAACAAAACTCTCGTGTTTACTGAGGCAGGCCAAGTACAGAGAGTTACCATCAAGATCCCCAAGAAAGCACAGCTTATCTATGGAACCATGAAGATAGAAGGTGAGGCATCATGAAGCGAATGCTCTTTGTTGTTATAGCTGTTTTGCTCTTTACCGTCATTCCCGAAACACAGGCATGGTCAGATTGTACACCTCAGGCTTGTCCTGAAGGTTTTACTGATAATGGTGTTGTCTGTAGTGGTTCTGCATGTTCTCGACGCTGTAGTGGTTTTGCCTGTGATAATGCATCATGGGATTTACCACATGATGATTATCGAGCAGGACTTATCTGGGATGAACGAAAAAATTATGATTCAGCCACGTTTAATTCTTACACCCCACCTTCCATTAACCAGTGTTATCGATTTGAATATTACCCTACACGCGATAATGTTTTTTTTAAAGCTGAAGTTGATGGGTATGATGTTTGTGACGTAGAAGGAATGGCGGCATTAGTTGACAATACCAATAGAAATGATCCTTGGTACAAGAATATACAAAATGGTGGATGGTTTGAACCAAATTATCTCAATGTAACAGATCCATCTTCTTCATACAACCACATGCTTAAACTGATGCGTGCTCATACTGATGAAGATAGCATTGAGGATCCACATTTTGCACTGGACTATGCTACTGCTAATTACGTCTATTGTGCTCCGAGTGCAATGGCATGTGATCTTCTGTCGAATTTTTCTCCGACAATTAACTGTGCTTCTGGTTGTGTAGGTAGAGATACCTCTTTATTTATCATGACTGGTCATTTCGTAGAAAAAGGAAATCCAGATGTAAATCTGTACACTGATAATCGTTGTGCGGGAAAGTACGTAGGATGGAATCGCTTAGGGTATACGGGGTACCGTGTTTATACCACTCCTGCAAATATTTCCATAACCAATTATCAAATCTGTGAACGACCGAATGAGGCACCTTACGCAACTGATGTTCGCATACTTCCGCTTACGCCGACTGCAGGGCATGATATTTTCTGTGAGTATACCTTTATTGATCCTGAGGGATTTCAGGAAGCAAATTCGAGCTATGAGTGGTGGAAGAACAATGTTTATCAAAGTATCACCACAAGGATGCTCAATAAAAGTTACCTCAATTCAGGAGATAATTGGTTCTGTAGAGTCATTCCTCATGATGGAATCCAAGCTGGCCTACCTGTCCAAAGTAATACCGTTATTATTCAATCAACAGTAAAGGATCTGCGTATGGATGTTGAGACAATACCGGTGTGGGAGCGTGCGGGTTATTTCGCAGGCCCCGAATATGTTGATAACTTCACTGAACCCATAAACCAAAGCTTACCGAGTTGTACCCCTGATCCAGACCAGAAATGTACCATCGTTATAGACTTTCGTTCGAATGCAGTGGGAAAACTAGACCTAGAGGATCTTGGAATGTATCATTTGATAATTAATCAATTACCTCTTGTGAATATTCCTGATCAAGACACCAATGAAGATCAGGGAAAAACCATTAATGTGAGTCAGTATGCAACCGATCCTGATAATGATCAGTTACAGTTTATGGTCATCCAAGAAAATCTGGCAGAGCTCAATTGTGAGATCAATGCAGAACTCTTGACCATGACTCCTGCAGCGAACTGGAATGGCATTGGTAATGAGGCAGCTTCCTGTACTATTGGAGTAAATGATGGTATGGCTGTTGTTAATCAAACCTTTTTTGTCAATGTAACTCCTGTCAATGATCCTCCAGTGTTGTCATTTGTCACAGAAACCTTGGTTGAAGATGCTTGGTCTCAATCTCTAGAGCTTATGACCTATGCTCGTGACATAGAGGATGATCGTTTAACGTTTACCGTCCTCCAAGAAAACCCTGCACAGGTAGATTGTACGATTATCAATACGACATTGTCCATGACACCTGCACCACATTGGAATGGCGCAACCAGTTGTTTAATCAAAGCAGATGATGGTAACCCTAATGGCACAACCCAAGGACCTTTGCCAATAACGGTCTTGCCAGTTAATGATCCACCAACGTTAGTGCTACCCACAAAAACGATTGATGAGGATTCAGAACTCTCTACGTTAGACTTAACGTTCTACGCAGATGATGTTGATGGCGATCCGTTGCTGTTTATGCTGACTGAAGAAAACAGAAGTGCAGTGGATTGTGCAGTCTATGGCAATATATTCAGCTATCAGCCGATAGTAAACTGGTATGGTACGAGTTCTTGTGCTATCTCCGTGGACGACAATCATGGTGGGATTGCCCATGACACGATGATGGTTACCGTACTGTCGGTCAACGATGCACCTTTCTTATCAATGATTCCACCATTGACAGTTAGCGAGGGCAACATCCTCTTCCAACCTTTGTATGCCTTTGATGTAGAGAAAGATCTACTCTACTACAACATCAATGATTCTCGCTTTAGCTTGAATGGAAGCATGTTGAAGTATGCTACTCAAGAAGGAGATGCAGACAATTTTACACTAAGAGTTTCTGTTGATGATGGGATGAATACGACCATACAAAACGTTCCTGTTATTGTTCAGCCATACAATGGAACTATTGATGGTTTTGTTGGTGGATCTTCAGAAAGGATCATGAGCTATGTACTTCCAGGTTCACAGTACACCTATGTTCGTATCAAGAAAGATGCAATGGTTATCAATGCATCATTGATGATGAAAGGATTTAATGAAACGGAGGGATAATCATGAAAACGTTTTTCATGTATGTAATGTTAGTTTTACTTGTTGTCAGTGGAGTTTATGCACAGACAGGGTTTTCAGGGAAAGCATTGTATGAAGGAAATATCATTGAAACAGGAGATTTAACGGTTTCCATTTATGACTATCCTGTTGGTGGTGTGTTGTTGTACAGTGAGTTCTTTCCAGGCGCTGTGAGAAACGGGTATTTTGATGTTGAACTAAATCCCTCATCATTGATTTATGGCAAGACCTATTATCTGGATATTGCAATTAATGGCAATGATCTTAATTTTGATGCCAATGATCGGAAAGAGGTCGTTTGGTGGCAAGGCAAGATTCAGGATTTGGACGAGAGCCTGACGATTCATACGAACAGCATATCTCCGTCATTAACCGTGCAACAGGAAAACAATGCGACAACACTTTCAGTAAAAGGAACAACAACTGCTGCAGACATTGCAGTCATTGAAGTCACTGGCTCACCTGGAAATGGCTATGGTTATGGTGGTGCAGCATTAGGATTCTTTAAACGTAGCTCAAACGATCAGGTACGTTTAGGTGTGAATCCATTGACTGCAACGTATGGCTATGGGTCAAGTACATTTTATCGAAACTTAAACAGTAGCGCAACAGCCATTCCAGTAGTTTTAATCCAACAAGATAACACAAACGATGATCAGCCTGCATTCCGGATTCGACAAGCAGGAACATCGTATGCATTACGAGCGACATTAACTGCGGATGCAGATACAACTGCTCTTCTTGCAGAGGATGCGAGTAAAGGATTCGGAAAGAATTACGTTGAAGGTCCACGAGGGACAGACACTAACCGAAGGACATGGTATATTTATCGAAACCTTCCTACTGAAAATACCGGTGTTCCTGTCGCTGAAATATATCAGGATAATGTGAATGACGATCAGACCGCATTATGGATCAATCAAAAGGGGAATGCAAATGCACTGATAGCTAACAAGTATTTAGACACCGCTGAAGCTACTGGTCAATTTAGGGACCAATCTTTAGGAAATAATCTCAACAGGGCAGTGTTTGCCATGGGAGATAATGGTTATCGAAAAGCAGGGTATTTTTATCGAAATTTAGGGAGTGATTATACTGGTGCACCAGTGGTTGATATTGTCCAAGATAACAGTGGAGATGATCAAGCTGCCCTAAGAATTGTTCAGTCTGGTAATGGTCATGGTATCTCAATAGATTCTCGTGATGGAGGAAGACCAATCAATGCGGTTGGCAATATTCGATCGTACATGTATAACATGGATCCTTCTGCGAATGGTGAGGATTCACCAACACTCTACCTCCAAGGTGCTTCGGTAGATCCTAGTATGCAGGGGATACTAAAGGTGCAGCATAATGGTGGCTTTGGTGTTAAGCTCCAATCATGGTACGATAGCAGCGAAGAAATTGGTTCCTTTGATATAGATGGCGATCTTCAGATTGATGGATCCATTAGTAAGGCAGGAGGAAGTTTTACTATTGATCATCCGCTTGACCCATCAAATAAGATCCTCCAGCATTCATTTGTGGAAAGTCCGGAAATGCGCAATATGTATTTTGGCCAAGCTAAAACAGGAAATGATAAAAAAGCAACGGTAGCTTTACCATCATGGTGGCAAGCATTGAATGGTTACGATACGAGTGAATACACCTATCAGATAACATCCATTGGTAAGTTTTGTTCCTTTTACATTAGTGAGGAGATTAGTGATAACAAGTTTGTTGTAACCAGTGATCAATCGCAGTGTAAGTTTTCATGGCAAGTCTCTGGTATACGCCATGATGCATGGGCTGAGTCTCATCGTATTCCGGTAGAAATGGAAAAAGTGCCTGCCAATCTTTCGGTAGGCTTTATCTTGGAGCAGGAATTTGTAGAAACAGAAAATGAGACCGTTGTACGAACCTATAGAGTGCCAGTCATGCCTTCAATAAGTTCACAGCGAAAAGGGTCGTGTATCCATGACGAGGCTTGTGACTCTGTCTCATCTGACGTATTGATTCCCTACCCAGAAACACCTCAAAAGGAGTTGGTTGATACAATGGTAGTCAAGAAGTCATAAGGTTAGCATAAGACCTTATGCTCATGTAAAACGAGTAGTAGGGAGCCCTTATTTTAGATTACGAGTTGGGGACTAAGAGTTATTCTCGATATTGACAACAATGTCCTGAAAAGATTTGCTATCGCGGGGGGTTATCGAAGTTTATATATATAAGATCTTCATGCCTAAATATATGACAATAATTCAAAATTTTTTTAGAAATACATCCAAGATACTTAAGTCAGAACTTGAAAGAAGTTCTGAAATTTCACATAGTGGTTTAAAAGGTCAAAATAGAGAGATTTTTATCCAAAATTTTTTAACCAAAGCTTTTCCTAAAAAATTTGTTATAGGGACTGGAGAAATTATTGATTCTAAAGACAAAAAAAGCAAACAAGCTGATATTGTTATTTACGATGAATTCTTGCCAATTTTTGATTATGGCAGTACCAAACATTTTCTGAGTGGTGGCGTTTTAGCCCATATTGAAGTAAAATCAAATTTGACTTCTGGTGAATTGTCAAAATCGCTAGGTATTACAAAATCTGTAAAAAGCTTAAATAGAGATTTAGATGTTACAGCAAATTCTGGGAGTTTACCTAGAAGTATATTTTCCTGCTTGTTTGCTTATGAAGGTTTAAGTAAAGAGAAATTCAAGGAGAAGATTTTAGATATCTATAAAGATGAAAAAATGATTGATAATCAAATAGATGCAGTTTGCGTTTTAAATAAATACGTGATGATCAAAATTTATGATAAAAAAGAAAAAGTACTAAAAGTGGAATTTCTTGAAACAAATGAAGATAGTTTGATGGTTTTTTCTACAAGATTATTTGGTGGGATGTACAAGAGCTGGATTGGTGTTCCTAATCTCTATCAATATCTTGGGGATTTAAATTTTAAACGATTCTAATGGCTAGTCCAACCTCATGCTGTGACTACGCTTAGTGAGTAGCTTATCAAAGTCCAAAGCCAATGCTATACGTAATTGAAAAGCGGTAGACCATAGCAAATTATTTATACAACTAGTCATCATATGCCCTCTTATGGTTCAATGGATCCATATCTCTCAAAGAAGCATTAAAGGTGGTGGAATTGTAGTTGTTCTATCTGTAATTGGATTCTTACTTGTTTTCACAAAAACAAGCACTATCCTTGGGTACCTTTTTATTGTAGCATCATTAATTATAGGAGTGATGTACGCGTTATTTGGAGCAGCAAAGATGTATAGAAGGATTGTGTAACTATGTCGCGCCTAATACTATCATTAGTAGTGGTAATAGCGATTATTGCGATTGTCAACTGGTTTATATCTTATTATCTAGAGATCAGAACTGTTATAGATAACCCCGAAAACGATGAGGTAGAGGTGGTGCGCAATATGGTGGTTGACACACCACTCGTCCAAAACGCAAAGGATGTACAGCAATCTTGTAATCAAACTATCCCCCAATGTCTCTTAAAAACAGCACAAGTTAAAACAGAACAAGAAGTTATTGAATCATCGACTACCGAGTGAAATGAAGGGGCATATTAATTTGCTTCCAGCCATCTTAAATTGTTGAAAATAGACTTAGTTTGAGCCTATAACCTTGTCGATACAACTCAAAGGTTTGGTTTCAGTGATGGTTGTTTTGTGAACCATCCATTTCTTATCTTCGCTGAGTTGCAAAGATATTTCTATGATCGGCTGTTCAATCTTTACTGATCTTAACAGGGCCCGGTGTTTGATTAAACGCCTGTAAGAACTTTTACATATAATGGAATGCCCATCCTGTGAATATTTAGTCTAGTTCTCAGGCAAATAAGTCTCTCAATAAAAAGTTTTATATATTTCATTAATTTATAGATTTAAATGGTTAAGATACTCTTTTGTGATAGATGCGGAAAACCTATTGAACGAGAAAGTGATATACCTGGATTCGAATATTTTGATGTGGATTTAAATCACATGATGGAGAAATGCCTCAATTGTGTATAAACTGTCGAGAAAAACTTTACAAAATAATTTCTGATTATGTTGAAGAAGGACAAATAGAGCAAAAGAAAAAAATAAAAATTAAAGATACCTTAGATAAACCAAAAGAAAAAAAGAGATTTGGTATTTTCTAAGTATCACAAAGGGGTACAACGCCAAGGCCCGGATTTGAACCGGGAAAGGCGAGAGCCAAACCGCTTTCGAGGCGGTCCGAGTACCTGATTGTCGCACCTTGGCTTAGGATGTTTGGTTGAGTGTTGTAAATCTCTGCAAGCAATCGAGACGAATTGGTGAAAAGGTAATGGTGAAGCAATCGTTGATATCTTTCCGAGCAAGAGCAACCGAATACCTACAGTATTCTCCACCGAGTCTATCGACAAGATGTGAACAGATCTTTATGTCTTGTTTAGTAACTGCAATGGTACGGAAACATTGATCGCGTGTTGCATCGTTCTTTATCTTTACACAGAGTAGCTCGTTATTTTCATGCTTTGCAATAGTGCTATAACATCTATCATGGCGCCACTCAACATTTATCTCCTGACAAAATTCATCTTGACTATTATTGATGGCATAATCACTATAGCAGGTATCTTTCCAGTACTCATCCGTTAGTGCAGTGCAGAGTTTAACATTATTTTTCTGTCGTGCAATTTCAGTAATGCAGTATTCTCTGCTTTGATTGGTTACTTGGGCACAAAGCGTAATATTATTCGTACTCACAGCTATCTTGCTTACGCAATCTGCTCGCCAGTTTTCATTCGCGATTGTTTGACAAAGACTAAGGTTGGTGTCATTGATGGCTTTCTCTTTGATACAGAGATCTCGTTCATGCCCCTCCAAAGTGCTACATGCATTAGCTTTTTGTGTACAGCCAATACTCAGGAGGAGTAAGATGACACTTAATCCCAAGAGGGCTACCGTGGACAGTTTTAATTTGCTCATGTGGTGAGGGGAAATTTCTGCTTTTATATATTTTTTGCTGATTTGTTATCTCTTCTGGAGGTATATTTTTCGTTTTTGCTCGGGAAATCGTTCAATAGCATACCGCAACATGGTCCTTGGCATATGCTGGCAATGTTCGTTTACAAATTGTTCTTCTACATCAAGACTTTGCTTTCCTACTTCTCGAAGCATCCATCCAACTGCTTTGTGAATAAGATCATGTGAATCCTTCATCAGGAGCTCTGCAATATGGATAGTATCGTCAAATTGTTGATGACGAATAAACGTATAGGTTGCAATGATTGCAATTCTTCTTTCCCATACTGATGGTGATCTTACAAGTTTGTAGAGTACATCTCTTGGGTTGTCCAATAAGTAATCACCAAGAATTTTTGGTGCCGAGAGATCAACAAGATCCCAATTATTAATCCATTGACCGTGCTTGAGATAAAATACAACGATCTCCTTTTTTTCTGTACTACTTCCTTTTTCGTATTGTCCTACGAGAATAAGCAGGGCGAGCAACCGATGTTCATGAATTTTGCTTTTGAGCAGTTCATGGATGTCTTTTATCGTAAGATTATGAAATGTTTTTGCAATTTGTCGTTGTACGGGAACAGTAATCCCCAAGAAGATGTCTCCTTCGCCATACTCACCCTTTCCTGTTTTAAAAAATCGTTGGAGAATTTTTGCTCTTTCAGAATCTGCATGCCTTTGTAATGTTTGCTTGAGTTTGATTAGCATAGGTATTTGGAAGAAGTCTTCTATTTAAAGTTTGGGCTTTTTTCACAAGTCTTTTCTTTTGTCCCATTTCAGACACTTCTGTCCATACCTGTTTCTTCTTAGACGGAAGATATATAAACAAGATCTTTATGATTATAGTTCTTTCAAAAATTACAAACTACGGAGAGTGAATGATGACTACGATAGAAGTACACAAGATTGCTTCGCCGACAAAAAATATCCCTTTAGAGAAACAAGTTACCCTGACGGCTGACATTGTTGCACAAGAGGGCCAAGTTGTTGTCGTACGGGCACTTGAAGAAAAACGGATTTATGACCAAATGGAACTTGTTACCGGAAGAATGGCCAAGATCTCTAAAAATGATATTATCGTGAGTGTTTTAGGTGAACGTAAAGCTTTGAAGGGATTTGTCGGTCATATTCCTGAAACCGTGGTTGTTGGCGATGTGTTGCATGTCCTGAATATGGGTGGTGTTATTGGCCTTTGCACCTCGGAAAATAAAAGTATTGGTCATGCCTTAAAAGTTGAAGTTCTCGGCGGAGTTCTTATCGATGGTAAGCCATGTAACATGAAGGATTTTGCCCTGCCGTTACAGGAAACACTCACAACATCAGTACCATTAATCATGGTTGCAGGCACCTGTATGAATACGGGAAAAACCCAGGCAGCATGCGAGATTATTCAGTATCTTCACAGCAAGCAGTACATTGTTGCCGGTGCAAAGGTTACTGGTGTTTCCCTTATGCGAGACTTGTTGAATATGGAAGATCATGGCGCTGTTAAGGCACTTTCCTTTACTGATGTAGGATTCCCTTCAACAACAAATGCAGCCGTCGTTCCAAAAGCAGCTAAAGGAATTATTCAAGCGTTACATGCCTATAACCCTGATTTCATTGTTGTGGAACTTGGTGATGGTATTATGGGAGACTATGGAGTTCAAGAAATTTTAGCTGATAATGATCTTGTGCAGCATGTTTGTTGCTTGGTAATGGCAGCAAGCGATCCTGTTGCTGCATGGGGAGCGAAAAAAGCAATGGACCTCTATGGTCATACTATTGATATCATGTGTGGGCCAACTACCGATGACGAGGTTGGCATAGCCTTTGTTGAGAAAAAACTTGGCCTATCCGCAGCAAACGCATGGAGTAATCCAAAGAAATTTTCTGCCCTCGTTGAAAAAAAACTAAAGGCTAAGCATCTGAAGACTGAAGAACATCGTATCCATTGTCTAGGGATTAATCATGAGCAGCACATCAACACCTGTGAAGTCAATTAAGGTAGCTGTGGTTGGGGGCTCAGGATTTATTGGTGGAGAACTCATCCGTTTATTGCTACATCATTCTCATGGAGAACTTGTTTCTGTTACCTCAACGACTCATGGAGGAAAACTAATTGCAGAGGTGCACAAAAATCTGTTGGGTGTAACAAATCTGTGTTTTGAGGAGTATGATGCAATAAAAATTGCAAAGAGCGCAGATCTTGTTTTCTTAGCAACACCACATGGAACCTCAATGGAACTTGTTCCTGATCTTCTGCACAAGGGAGTAAAGATTATTGATTTAAGCGGCGATTTCCGTCTCAAAGATCCAGAGATTTATGCAAAGTATTATCAAAAGCAACATCAGTCGCATGAACATCTTCATTATTTTGTGTATGGGTTGCCCGAACTCCATGCTACTGCAATTGCTAAGGCACGTTATGTCGCAAATCCAGGATGTTTTGCAACAGCAGTGTTATTAGGATGCATACCTTTAGTTACGAAAAAATTGCTCAGTGATTATTTGATTGTTGATGCAAAAACCGGTTCATCAGGTAGTGGCCATATCCCTAAACAGGAAACAACCCATGCATTTCGAACGAATAATTTTTATGCCTACAAACTCTTTACCCATCAACATACTCCTGAAATTCTGCAAGAGTTAACATTGCTTGGTACTGTCCCTGAGAACTTTCATTTCATTACCCATTCAGCTCCGTTTGTTCGGGGTATCTTTGCAACCATTCACACAAAACTCGTTCGTCCTTTATCGTCGTCAGAACTTCGGCAGCTTTACAAGGATTTTTATGCAGGCCAACCATTTATTCGGATACGCGATGCCTCACCTGAAAGTCGTGTTGTTTCCTTGACTAATTATTGTGACATCAATGTGGAGAGCAAACAAGAAGGCAAGCATACATTTGTCGTTGTCTGTAGTGCTCTTGACAACCTCGTGAAGGGGGCTGCAGGTCAGGCGATTCAAAATATGAATTTGATGTTTGGCTTTGATCAGCGAGCAGGACTTGATTTTTTGGGGAGCAGTCCCTAACTCCGTTGACTGGTGGTGAACGTATGAAACTCAGGCATTTTATAACAACTCAGGATTTTTCTGTTGAGGAACTGCAACACCTTGTTACCTTAGGTCTTTCGCTTAAGCAAACAAAATCTTATCCTCAGGTACTTAAGCAAAAAATCCTTGGTATGCTCTTTTTTAATCCATCGTTGCGTACTCGTGCGAGCTTTGAGGCAGGAATGGCTCTTTTGGGTGGTCATGCAATTAATCTTGAAGTGGGTAAGGGTATGTGGAATTTGGAATGGCGGGACCATGTTGTCATGGATGGTGATAAGGCTGAACACATTAAAGAAGCTGCACACGTTCTTTCTCAATATTGTGATGTGCTTGCAGTTAGAGCCTTTCCTACTATGGAAAACTGGGAACAAGATAAAAAGGATGAGATCATGCAAGGGTTTGTCCGTTACAGTGAAAAACCCGTTATCAATATGGAATCCTCGTGCTACCATCCTTGTCAGGCACTGGCTGATATCATGACCATGCAGGAAGTACTCGGCAATGTTCACCAAAAAAAATTTGTGCTTTTTTGGGCATATCATCCTAGTCCTTTACCTATGGCTGTGCCTAACTCAGCGGTACTTATTGCGAGCAGGATGGGTATGGATGTAACCATCATTAATCCTCCTGACCATGATCTTGATGAGGATATTCTTCAGCAAGTAAAACAGAACTGTCTATCCCAACATTCTCGGTTTGAGCAGCAGCACGATTACCATAACGCACTGGATGATAGCTCTATTATTTATGCTAAGAGTTGGGGATCACGGCTTTATTATGGAAATCTACAAGAAGAGAAAAAAATGCGGCAAGCCTACAAAGATTGGATTGTTGATGAAGAAAAAATGCATCAGACAAAAGGAGCGAAATTTATGCACTGTCTTCCCATTCGAAGAAACGTGGTTGCCACTGATGCTGTTATTGATAGTCCTGCTTCTATTATCTATACGCAGGCTGCAAACCGTTTGTATGCCCAGATGGGTCTTCTTATGACGTTACTCGGTGAACCCTAATGCTCGAAGCTATTCAGGGATTTACCAAAGCAATTCCTTATATTCGAAAATTTAAAGGAGAAACCTTTGTTATTAAACTAGGTGGTAGTTTAATTGACGATCAAATGCTTCTCAATACTATTGCAGCTGACATTGCAGCGCTCCATCAAGTAGGCATCCACATTATCCTTGTCCATGGTGGAGGAAAGCAGGCAACTGAGCTTTCCAAACGGTTAGGACATACACCAACAATTATCAATGGCAGAAGAGTAACAAGCGATGAGGATCTTGAAATAGTCAAAATGGTTTTTGCAGGTAAAATTAACACTGACCTCATTTCACTTTTGCGGAAGCATGGTGTCCAAGCAGTTGGTATTTCTGGAATAGATGGTGGTCTTATTTATGCAGCAAAGCGTCCGGTACAAAAGGTCGAAAATATAGAGACCGGGGACGTTACTGAGGTGGATTATGGTCATGTTGGTGATGTACAACAAGTGGATACACAGCTGTTGCAGGTCCTTCTAGCAAATGATTATGTTCCGGTTATTTCCTCTCTTGCAGCAGATGATCAAGGAAAGATCTATAATATTAACGCTGATACTATTGCAGCAGAGATTGCTGTTCAGCTAAAGGCCTGTAAGCTCATCAGTCTTACCGATTGCAATGGTGTTCTCCGTAATGTCCATGATGAAAATAGTGTGATAAGTGTTATTGATACTACAGATTTTCACCAACTTGTTAAGGATGGTGTTATAACCCAGGGCATGCATCCCAAGCTCGTCACGCTTTTGCATGCGGTTGAGCACGGTGTTCGGCGAGCACAGATCATTAACGGTTGTAAGCAACACGCATTGCTTTTTGAGATATTCACTGAAGAAGGAATTGGAACCATGATGGTGACATCCCAGGAGAAAATGTCGTATGCTGAACGAGGATTATGATACCAAGACGCTCCTGAAGCATCTTATTGCAATTCCTAGTATTAGTGGACAGGAAAAGGATATTGTTCGTTTTATTACTTTGTATCTGAAAAAAAAAGGGCTTAAGCCGGTTGTCCATGGCAGAAATGTTTATTGTATGCTTGGTAAAGGAAAGCCAACGCTTTTACTGAATACGCATACTGATACTGTTCCTCCAGGAGAAGGCTGGATTACTCATCCCTTTCAGGCAGTTGAGCAAAAGGGAAGGATCTATGGCCGAGGAGCAAATGATGCCAAGGGATGCGTCGCTGCTATGGTTACTGCTTTCAATGATCTCGCGAAATCTCCTCCTTCTCGAGGAAGCATTATCCTTGCTTTGACGTGCGAAGAAGAAATAGGAGATAAAGGTCTTGCAGATTTGATTCATCGTTTACCGCAAATAGATGCAGCAATTATTGGAGAACCGGGACTGAAGATACGAGTTGCTATGAAAGGCGTTGTTCTTCTTGAAGTTCATGCACGCGGAGTTAGTTGTCATGCGGCAAAACCAGAACTTGGTACCAACGCTATTCTTGCAGCTGTTGAGGATATGAAGAGAATACAATCCCTGCAATTTCATCAGAAAAATCCTCTGTTGGGCTATCCGACAATAGCGGTAACGAGCATAAATGGCGGAGAACGCCCTAATATCATTCCTGCATCATGTACCTTTGGCTTAAATATCAGAACAACACCAGAATATCCCAATGAGAGGATGATTGACGTACTTACCGAAACAGTTACAGGTACGGTTACGGTCGTTGCGAATCGTTATCATCCAAAACAAACAGAAAGAGATGCGCTCATTGTTCGTGCAGCAAAGCGTGCACTCACAGCAAACAGGGTCTATGGAACGCCAACAACCTGTGATTTAAACTGGGTTGATGCTCCTGGTATTATCCTTGGTCCCGGAGATAGCGCACAATCGCATATTGCCAATGAATTTATTCTGATTGAAGAGCTTGAGAAGGCAACACGTGCTTACACCGCTATTGTCCGTGAGTATTTTGCAAGATCTTCTTAGTGTTTCTTGTTTCATATGTTTTATTCTTTACATTTAACGACATACCTCGATGAAGATATATTTTTAAATCATCAGTGGTTCTTTGCATGTAAAAGATGAGATAAAGTAACATGCAAACCCCTTTTGAACGTCCTCTTCGACCAGATCCCATACGTAGCCGTCGCCAGAGGCTGCTATCGGCTGCAAGGGAAGCTGGGGTTACACCACTGGATTTATCTCAAGGTAATCCTTGTGGCAGTATTAATGGAGAATATGCGCAGCGATTACAAGACCTGATCATAAGAGAGCGTGAAGGAGTCTCAGAGAGTAATGCGTATACATCTTCTTCAGGACACTCAGACTTTCGCAGTTCAGTGGCAGATCTTGAACGTAGGGTAAATGGTCTTGCAACAACTGAAGAGCACATTGTGGCCATGCCTGGTGCTGCTCAGGGAATTGTTGCTTTACTTGACCAACTCTCTCCTGGAGAAGTGTTGATTATATCTCCCTATTTCCCGCTCTATGTTAAATATGCAACGCATACTCGCCTTACTCCAAACATTATTCCCTATACCAACAACGAAGAAACATTACTCCAGCAGATAACAACAAACGTGCATCAAAACACACGTGCATTGATTCTTAATTCTCCCAACAATCCCTCAGGAAAGATTTTCTCAGTCAATTTTCTTCGTAACTTGGGAGATATGCTTCATGGTAGTAACAATGATAAGAGGAATCTGTTGGTTATTTCGGATGAGCCTTATCGTGCTTTAGTACGTGAAGGTGAACAATGGAACTCAGTTATTAAAACTCTTGATTACGAGCTTACTGCGGTTGTGTATTCATTCTCTAAAGAGGGGCGTTTAGCTGGATGTCGAATAGGCTATGTTGCGTTGCATCCTGAATTCCCTGATTATCAGGGGGCAGTACAACGTTTGGCAGATCGACTTCCTGCACGAGGAGTGGTTCAGGCTCCAACCCGTGAACAGCTAGCTCTTAGTCAATGTCATCTTCCTCTGAACGTTGATTGGCAACCAGCACTTCAAAAGTTACGAACGTACGAACAAGAACTTTCGAGGCTTGGGTTTACTGTCCTTACCCCACAAGGAGGTCTTTATCTTTGTGCCCGACATCCAGTTTATGATGGAGACAGGCTTTCAGAAAACTTGTTGCAAGTTGGCATTGGTGTTGTTCCTGGACGTCCTTTCGGCATTCCTCAGTATGTTCGACTAGCCTTGTGTACCCCTGACTCTGATAAGGTAGATGAAGTGATAGGACGATTTCAGAAGGTGATTTGAAAACTTTAATCTCGTTTAGCCATAAATCTCTATATCGAAGTGTGGAGATTGGGGTCATATCTTTTACGGTACTAAAAGATCTTTATCGGATGGCATCTCTATAGACTCTATTTATATTGGTGGTCATGGCATTTGCTCCAAAGATAGGTACTAGTCTATTTCTTAACTCCATTCTAAAATTTGTTGAATCATGTAACCCATCACGTCGATAGTTTTGCTCAATACCAGCCACTATTGCATCACAGAATTCATTAACTCTTACTCTCTGTTTTGGATGATAATCAACACATTTGCCATTGGCATCAGAGACAATCTCCGGAATGCCTCCTACTCTGTAAGCGACAATAGGTACCCCTGTAAACGCTGCTTCGATTACAGCCAAAGGCAGACCTTCGGATTCAGAAGGTTGTATATAGACATCGACCATTGCTTGTAGTGGTGCAGGACTAACACATTTGTAAAGTCTGCACTGAGGACGTAAGCTAGTCTCTACGAATTGCGTGAAAAAATCATAAACGGTTGTATTGTAGTGCTTTTTTCCTCCCACAAATTTTGCAACATCTAGTACCATTCCTAAGCGATTCTCTCTTAATAGCCTAGGTGCACGTGAAGCAACATCGCCCTCAAATTGAGGTAATTTTGCTCCACCAGAACTTGCGATGAGAAATCCTACATCGTATTCGGGATGTTTATTAAACCATGATAAAATAGCAATTAAATCCTGATAGCCTTTGACTGTATCTAGTCTTCCAGAATATCCTACAAGAAATTTTCCTTGTAGTTGTACTTGATTCTTGAATGCATCCTTATCCCTTTCAGGTCGGAATTCATAAACCTCTTCAGGTACGCCATTTCTTACCACTTCCATTGCATCATGGGGGAGTACGCTAAGGTATGAATCTCTTACAGCGTAGCTAACTGCGATAAATTTATCGACCCACCTCTCGTCATAAGCACGTCTAAGATTCACTTGCCGTTGTTCTTGTGTTTTTCTGTTCTGAAAGAAGAATTCTGCAGAACAATGTAAATGCACGAATTGTCGAACATCACTACCTGCATCATTTTTTTTGGCAATTACGCGCTCCTCAAGGTCATTATCCGGGAAGTGGTAATTAACAACCACAGGATTTTCCCCTCTATCTGCTTCTTGACGGACAAGGGCTGCTAGGCCTTGACCATTTGTAGAGTTTCCTAAATAATCATGATATACCAATCGAACACCCAAATTCTCCTGCATAACTGCCTGCCAGTGTAATTCCGGTAAAGAACCACCTACTTTTCTTGAAACAAGTGTGCCTTGAGGAATATTTGCTGCTAAATACATGGCAATAAATGTATTTCCAAAGAATTGCAAGTCAGGAAAAGAACTGCGTAATGTCTGGAGGTGAATCATAAATAAGTTGTTTCATAACTTCCTTATAAACCTTTCTAAATTCACTACTTTTAAGTAATATTTAGTTGGTGGAGATTTCTTGTCGACTAAGAGAGTCTCATAGGTTAAAAGGAGAAGAATGCCCGATGGGGGCAGATGATAGTTTTATGATGATTCCCGCTTTATCGAGTAGAGATTTATTCCAAAGAATTTGGCTAGTAATATATGAGTACAGCTTGTATATAAACCTGCTGAAAACAGAAAATAGCACTCCTGAATAGGATTATTCAACCTTTCCATGCTCTTCCTGATAGAGCTGAACGATCTCTCTAAGCTTCTCCCATTCCTCGTCAGTAAAGTCTGAGCGTTTCATTCCTTAACAGGAAAGGAATCGGGCTTATAAAGTTTGTACGCCAGATGTCTGCACAAATCTACATGAATCGGGTTAGTGGTTTATCAACGCGGGAAGGCTTGTGGCTGGCTTTCTCAGGAAGAAGTTTGTTATATAGCTCATAGAGCATCTTTTCAACTGAGATATCCCTTTCCAGCGCTAAACATCGTATATAATCAGACAGGTTCACATACCCATTTGCTTGTGCATTGAGCTTAACTCGTTCAAGTTGATTTTTTGTTACCCGAACAGTTATTCGATGTACGGCAACCATACGGTGCCTCCATCACCTCTTGAACTGAAAAATCTTGCTTAACTAGCGGAAAGTATTCCACCTTCATATGTTTTGTGGTTGAATCTTCGGAAATCATTCGGTATAGACCGAAAAAATAGGAAGAGGGGGTATAAAACGTAATAGTTATAAGGAAGTGTCATTATTATGCATAAAGTCCACCGTAATACTTTTAAAACGAGTTGGCCCTGGCAGGGGGCGGACGTTGGGAGATGCTGAAGTGAATCGGAGAAGTAGCGTTTAAGTGGGGGGCGAGAAAATGTCAAATAACGGTGCTAACTTAGGTTTTGAACAAAAATTATGGTCTTCTGCTGATAAGTTAAGAAGCAATATGGATGCTGCTGAATATAAGCACGTTGTTTTAGGTTTGATTTTTTTAAAGTATATTTCTGATGCTTTTATAGAAGTTTATGAAAAACTGAAGACAGAGAAAGATTCAGATCCAGAAGATGTTGATGAGTATGTCTCTAGGAGAATTTTCTTTGTTCCAAAAGTAGCAAGATGGGAGCATCTTCAAGCCAATGCAAAAAAACCAGAGATTGGAAAATTTCTTGATGAAGCAATGGATATTATTGAAAGAGATAATCCCACACTTAAAGGTGTTCTTCCGAAGAATTATGCTCGTCCAGGATTGAATAAACAAAGATTAGGGGAATTAATCGATTTAATTGGCACGATTGGACTTGGTGATAAAGAAAACAGAAGTAAAGACATTCTTGGAAGAGTTTATGAATACTTTTTAGGCGAGTTTGCCTCTGCTGAAGGAAAGAAAGGCGGGCAGTTCTATACTCCTCGTTCTATCGTAAAGCTATTAACTGAGATGTTAGAGCCATACAAGGGAAGAATATTTGACCCCTGCTGTGGTTCAGGTGGAATGTTTGTTCAATCCGAAAAATTCGTTGAAGCACATGGCGGAAGAATAGGAGACATCTCTGTTTATGGACAGGAAAGCAACCAGACAACATGGCGGCTTTGTAAGATGAATATGGCGATTAGAGGGATTGACTCAAATATCAAATGGGGCGATGCTTTCCATGATGACCAGCATAAAGATTTGAAAGCAGATTTTATTCTTGCTAATCCTCCATTTAACGATTCTGATTGGAACGGTGAATTATTGCAGGAAGATGTACGCTGGAAGTTTGGAGTTCCTCCAAAGAATAATGCTAATTTTGCATGGGTTCAGCATTTTATTCATCATCTAAACCCTACTGGGGTGGCAGGTTTTGTTCTGGCAAATGGCTCAATGAGTTCTAATACTTCCAATGAAGGAGAAATAAGGAAAAATATCGTTAATGCTGATATGGTTGATTGCATGGTAGCTTTGCCATCTCAGTTATTTTATAACACCATGATACCTGCGTGTTTATGGTTTGTTACACGAGATAAAAAAGACCATTCGTTTAGGGACAGAAGAGGGCAAATCTTGTTTATTGATGCCAGAAATATGGGCGTGATGATTGATAGACGGCATCGTGAGTTGACTGAAGATGATGTTAAGAAAATCTCTTCCACTTATCACTCATGGAGAGGAGAAAATAAGCTCAAATATGAAGAGGTTACTGGCTTTTGCAAATCCGCTAAATTAGAAGAGATTGAAAAGAACAATTTTATCCTAACTCCTGGAAGATATGTTGGAATCCAAGAAGAAGTAGAAGATGACGAAGCTTTTGAAGAGAGAATGAAACGATTAACTGCTGAATTGTCTGAACAGATGAAAGAAGGGCAGAAGTTGGATGTTGAAATAAAGAAGAATTTGGAGAGTATTGGGTTTAAGGTGTAAATATGGATAAGAAAGAATTTGAGTTCCTGATTTCAGAGGGAGAAGGGTACAATGTCGAGTTTAAAGAGTCATTTTCTTCTGATTTAGCTAGAGAGATTTGCTCTTTTGCTAATGGAAACGGCGGCAAAATTTTGATTGGCATTTCCGATGACAGGAAAATAAAGGGAATTGAGATAACAAACAGGCTGAAATCTCAAATCCAGGATATAGCAAGAAATTGTGATCCAAAATTGGAAGTGTTCTTAGAGGAATTTTCAAATGTCCTTATCATTATTGTTCATGAAGGAAAGAATAAGCCTTACTCCACAAACGGAAAATTTTATGTAAGGCAGGGTGCAAATTCACAGCAGCTTAACAGAGATGAAATTAGGGAATTTTTCCAGAAAGAGGGAAAAATATTATTTGATGAGAAGGTAAATGAGAGATTTAATCTGAATGCTGATTTCAATAAAGAGGCGTTTAGAATATTTCTGGATAGGTCAAAAATAAGCCCAATTTTAAGTGAAAAGGAAATTCTTAGGAATATGGAGCTTTTGCAAGATAGCAAGATAAAAAATGCAGGAGTCTTATTATTTTGTAATAAGGTTACTCGATTTTTCTTAAATGCGCAGATTACCTGCGTCTTGTTTTTGGGAAATGATAAGGTAAACATCCTTGACAAGAAAGAATTTGATGGAGATTTATATTCAAACTATGTGGATGTAATAGACTATATTAAATCTAAATTAAATACAGAGTACATAATTAAAACAGCTGGTCCAAGGGAAGAAAAATTGGAATTGCCTGAAGAGGCATTAAGGGAAGCATTGCTCAATGCAATAGTGCACAGGGATTATTTCTCAAATGCAGAGATTCAAGTTTATATCTTTAAGGACAGGTTGGAAATAGTAAATCCTGGCGGGCTTGTTCCTGGGATAAGGCTTTCTGATCTTGGAAAAAAGAGCCTGTCAAGGAATAAACTTCTGTTTGGATTACTTTCCAAAATGAATCTTGTGGAAAAAGCAGGCACAGGAATATTGAGGATAAGGAATGCTATGAAAGAGTACAAGCTTAGCAATCCCAAGATAGAAACTGATGAGAACTGGTTTACTATAACATTCAAGAGACCTGATTTACAGATGGAAAGCTATGAACAGAGGTTTTACGGTGCCCAGAAAACTGTGGAGAAAACTGTGGAGAAAACTGTGGAGAAAATTATCAATGCAATTAAAGAAAATCCCTCAGTCAGCATAAAACAGCTTGAATCAATAACAGGGCTTTCAAGAAGAGGTGTAGAGTGGAATATAACCAAGCTCAAAGATGATGGAAGAATAAAAAGAGTCGGCCCTGATAAAGGCGGGCATTGGGAGATTTTGAGATGAAACATAAATTAAAATTCAAACAAACTGAAATAGGACTGATTCCTGAAGACTGAAATGGCACAAGAAAAATATTTCCGGAATATGAATGCTGAGCTGTTAATTGGTGCTTTGAAGAGTAAAGATAAGAAGGTGAGGTATAAAGTGCTAGATAATATTATGAAATTATCACGGTCAAACAAAACCACCCACAAACAAGAATTTCTTAATTTGGTTTTATTGAAATCTGATTCAAATGATTGGGAAGAGCGATACGTTGCAATGTATGCTGTTTCAAGGTTTTACAGAAAAAACTGGGATTTTAAGGATTTCAGAAAACAATTTCTTAATGCATTAAGATTAATTGATGATAACGATGGGAGGGTTAGGATTGCAGCAAGAAATGCCCTTGAACATTTTAGAACTAACTTTCTTCTTTTTACTTGGGGCGAATGGGATACCGACGAAAAAGAAATAGTAGATTTGTGGTCTGACTCATTGTTTTCATTATGGGAAAAAATACGCTCTTTAGAAGAAGGAAAAATGCAATTGCACTTTATAGAATGCATTAAGATTCTCTACCAGCACGATATGGATGCCTATTTGAATAAACAAGACTATAAGAAATACCAACAGATATGGGAGAAGGTAAATGAACTGGATAATCTGTATTATGAATATGGGCAATGAATGGGAAAAATGAAGCCAACAAAATTTAAAGAAACTGAAATAGGACTAATTCCTGAAGATTGGGAAGTTAAAGAGTTAAAAGAAACTGCTTCATATATTACTGAAAAGATTAGTCTTGTTGACATAAATCTGAATAATTTTATTTCAACCGAAAATATGCTGCCTGAAAAAGGCGGGATTACTGTGGCTTCTTCATTACCCAAAGTTGGGAAGGTAACTCAATTCAGAGAAGGAGATATTTTATTCTCAAATATTAGGACATATTTTAAGAAATTTTGGTTGGCAGAATTTTCCGGTGGTTGCTCTAATGATGTATTGGTTATAAGGAAAAAATCAAGCATAAACAACAAATATCTTTACTACTATTTATCTCAAGATAACTTTTTTGAATTTACTGTTTTGACTTCTAAGGGAACCAAAATGCCACGTGGAGATAAAAATTCGATTATGAGCTATGAAATCAATATCCCCTCTTTTCCTGAACAAATTGCCATCGCTAAAATCCTCTCAGACTTAGATTCAAAAATTGAACTCAACCAGCAAATGAACAAAACTTTGGAAGCAATAGGAAAGGCAATTTTCAAAAGATGGTTTGTTGATTTTGAATTTCCAAGCGAGGAAGGCAAACCATACAAAAGCTCTGGTGGAGAGATGGTTCATAATGAAGAATTGGATAAAGAGATTCCGAAAGGTTGGAATGTCGGTAAATTAGGAGAATTAGGAAAAATCCAGCCGGGTTTTGCTTTTAAGAGTAAGGATTTTTTAGATGATGGAATTGGTTTAGCAAAGATTAAGAATATTCAACCCCCCCTTATGGATTTTAATTTTGAAAGTTATATTTCAGAAGAATTATACAATAAAACAAATAATAGATTTTATCTTTTTTCCGGAGATGTTTTAATTGCAATGACGGGAGCAAAGATTGGGAAAATAGGGATAATTCCTAAAACGGAAGATAAAATTTTATTGAATCAACGAGTAGGAAAAGTTGAATCTAATAATAAATATCTTATGTATCTTATACTAAATACTAATGAAATCCAGGGATTAATAAGTGGTGGCTCTTCTGCGAGTAGTGCTCAAGGCAACATAAGCAATTCAGATATTGAAAATTTTATCTACCTCATTCCTAATGAAATATTTTTGCAAAAGATAAACAAGATGATGAATTATCTTTTTGTTAAAATGATTGATAATTTAGGGGAAATTCAGAATTTATCACAAATCCGAGACTCTCTTCTCCCAAGACTAATGTCTGGAAAGATAAGAGTTCCAATTGAGGTTAGAGCATGAGCAATTCAGATTATTTATGTCAACTTTTTTATGTTGATATTAAATTTAGTGAGTTCACAAATTCATCAGATTTTAATCCGAAAAACATCAAACAGAAATTAGAAGAATTTACGGAAGAATCAAAGAATTTAACTGTACAAGCTATAGAGGAAAAAGTTAAAAAAATTAATGAACGAAACATATTCTGGCTTAACAGACTGAAAGATAAAAAATTCTGCAAAAAATCAGTGAAGTTAGACAGTTTGATCATTGAAAAGAATCACGATAATTTGGATGGAATTTCTGGTTCTTCAGGTAAAAAGATTTCAGATTTCTTTAATGAAAACAAAGATAATGAAAAAGTTAAAAAACGTGTGAAATTTGTATTAGCTAATTTTGATATTATTAATGAATACTTGCCAATAATTGTAAAAAAAGCAGACAATAATTTTGAGATCATGTCTGGCAATCATAGAACTATGGTGTTTGCAGAAAAGAGATGTGATCAAATATCTGTTTTGGAGATAATAGAGATTGATAATCAAAAAGAAAAGATAATCGAGGCATTAAAGAAATCAGGAATTCCCTTTGAAGTTCAAATAAGGGAGAAGCTGAAGGATTTGGGAATTAATACTTTCTCTTCAAGATATTTTGAGAAAAACCAGTATGGTGAAGTTTCTAAAGACATAGATCTTTTAGGAAATGTCAAGTTTAAAACCTTTGAAAATAAAGAAAAGAATCTGTTTCCCTGTTTACAACTCAGGGTTATCTCCGAAGTTAAAGATTGGAGTAATTCGTCGATATGTATATTTGAATTAGATGGAGAAGAACCAGAAAACTTGCCCTTTATGTTTCCAAATTTTTTATCGATTAGTTCTCACTTATTGGGCTATGGTGGAGGTTATATATTATTATCCGAATTTATCAAACAATTTGGTAGTGTAGTTGTGTCAAAATCAGTCGTTTATTTACAAGATAATAATGGTAAATTAGAACAAAAAGGAAATGAACCCTTGTTTAAGTCTTCAAATAATCTATTGAATGCATGCGAGTATCAACATAAAAAATCAATATCTTGGATAACCGATGAAAAAAGCTTCAAGTTTAACGGACTTTTCCCGGTTATAATTACAAGAGCAAACATATACAAAGCAAATATTGACAATGAATTAAGTCTTGATGAGATAAAATCCTTCTTTTATTTAGTTGCGTGTGAAGACTTAGATAAGCTTCCAATCACAGCAAAAGAGAGATATTATTTACCTATCCTTGTTCTTAATGAAGAAAGTTTAAAAGATACAGTTGATTTAATAAAAAAAATTAGTGATGCATTGTATAATAATATTGAGAAGTATATCACAGAAAGACCAGAGATATTTACTCAAGAATACCAAGAATACCTAAAGTTAACAAAAGGATTAAACCATGAAAAAACTAATAACTGAAGAACACGTTGAAGAGAATGTTTTGGGTATTCTCAAGAATCTTGATTATGATATAATCAGAGGAAGCAATGAGGAATATCTGCCTGGCGGAAGCTCTGCTTTAAGAGCAGACTACAAAGATGTTGTTCTTGTTAATAAATTGCGATATGCTTTAAGGAAAATTAACCCATCAATCCCAGAAGAAGCAAGAGAGCAGGCAATAAAGCAAATTCTGAGAAGTGAAAGCCAGAAACTCATTGCCGATAATGAAAGTTTCCATAAGCTGCTTGTTGATGGGGTGAGTATTCCAATCTCAAAAGGCGGAGAAGAAAGGCACATTATAGTTAAATTATTCGACTTTGATAACCTCGAAAATAATGAATTTTCAGCAGTTAATCAGTTTACAATTATTGAAAATAATGTTGAAAGAAGACCTGATGTTATTGTGTTCATAAATGGCTTGCCGTTAGTAGTTTTGGAATTAAAGAATCTGGCAGATGAAAAAGCGGATATTTGGACAGCTTACGACCAATTCCAAACTTATATGCAACAGCTACCGTCTTTATTCAGATTTAATGAAATCTTAATCATCAGTGATGGAATCGAAGCACGAGCAGGAACAATCACCTCTGAAAGAGAGAGGTTTATGCAATGGAAAACCATCAACGGAGAAAAGCCAAAGAAAGGATTTACCGAGATAGAAATCCTACTCAGAGGAATGTGTGATAAAAAGAGAATATTGGATATTATCAGGAACTTCATTGTTTTTGAAAAAGATAAAGAGACAAAAAAGAAAGTAGCTGCTTATCATCAATATTGGGCTGTGATTAAAGCAATAGAATCAACAAGAAGAGCCAGTGCAAAATCAATCATGCAAGTAAGAGAAGCTCCAGAATCTTATGGGCTTTCATCTGTTAAAGAACAGCCAAAAGGCGATAAAAAAGCAGGAGTGGTCTGGCATACGCAAGGCTCTGGCAAGTCTTTAACGATGGTTTTCTACTCTGGAAAATTAGTCAGAGAATTTGACAATCCTACAATCATAGTCTTAACTGATAGAAACGATTTAGACGACCAGCTATTTGGAACTTTTGGAAAATGCCAAGAGATTCTAAGGCAGAAGCCGACACAAGCAAATGACAGAAAAGAAATTCAGAAACTTCTCAAAGTATCTTCTGGCGGTGTTGTTTTCACAACAATACAAAAATTCTTTCCAGAAGAAGACAGAGAAAAATATCCTATTCTCTCAGAAAGAGATAACATAATTGTTATTGCCGATGAAGCCCATAGAAGCCAGTATGGTTTTTCTGCTAAAATATTAGACAAGAAAGAAAAAGCATTAATCACTTATGGATATGCTAAGTATTTGAGAGATGCCCTGCCAAATGCCTCGTTTATTGGATTTACTGGAACTCCTATTGAGAAATCAGATAGAAGCACCCCAGCAGTATTCGGGAAATATGTTGATGTCTATGATATTGAGCAGGCAGTTGAAGATGGAGCTACGGTTAGAATTTTTTATGAAAGTAGATTAGCAAAACTTGAACTAAAGCCCGAAGAAAGACCGAAAATAGATGAAGAGTTTGAGGAAGCCACAGAAGGGGAAGAAATTGAAGGCAAAGACAAACTAAAAAGCAAATGGGCGCAATTGGAAAAGGTTGCAGGCTCTCCCAGAAGAATAAGCAGAATCGCCAAAGATATAGTAAAGCATTTTGAGGAAAGAATATCTGTTTTAGAAGGAAAAGGAATTATTGTTGGTATGAGCAGAAGAATTTGTGTTGATTTATACAACGAAATAATAAAAGTAAAACCAGAATGGCATAATGAAGATGATGACAAAGGCTTTATAAAAATCGTTATGACTGGTTCAGCTTCTGATCCTAAAGAATGGCAACAGCATATAAGAAATAGAAAGAGAAGAAAGCAGATAGGAGATAATCTAAAAAATGATAAGCATGAATTAAAATTAATAGTTGTAAGAGATATGTTTCTGACTGGCTTTGATGCTCCCTCTCTTCATACTATGTATTTAGACAAGCCCATAAAAGGACATACATTAATGCAGGCAATTGCCAGAGTAAACAGAGTTTATCCGGGAAAAGAAGGCGGTTTAATCGTTGATTATATGGGTGTTGGTGCTGAACTTAAAAAAGCTTTAATGAATTATACCGAAAGTGGTGGAAAAGGAAAACCGACTTTTGACCAAGAGCAAGCAGTTAAGCTCATGATGGAAAAGTATGAAGTTGTAAAAGATATGTTTTATGGCTTCAATTATAAAAAATTCTTCCAGCATAGACCAGAAGAGAGAATCTCTTTTGTTCCGTCTGCAATGGAGCATATTCTCAAAGAGAAAGACAAAAAGGAGAGATTTGCCAGAGAAGTAACTGCGCTTCTAAAAGCATTTTCTTTAGCTGTTCCACATGATCAGGCGATGAAAATAAAAGATGAAGTGGGACTTTTCCAAGCAATAAAATCTGCCATTACTAAAACAACAGAAACAAAGAGAGAATTACAGGATAAATTTGATTCTGCAATTAAGCAGATTTTGTCAAAAGCGGTAATCTCCGATAGAATTATAGATATTTTTGAAGCAGCAGGAATTCAAAAACCAGAACTCTCCATTTTATCTGAGGGTTTCTTGGCAGAAGTCAAGGAAATGCCTCAGAAGAATCTTGCATTTGAAGCATTAAAGAAACTGCTCAATGATGAAATAAGAATCATTTCAAAGAAAAATATGGTTCAAGCTAAATCATTCATGGACTTGCTCGATAAAACCATCAAGAAATATACAAATAAGAGTATAGAAGCTGCCCAAGTTATTGAAGAGTTGATTGAATTAGCAAGAAAAGTAAGAGATGAGAAAGGCAGAGGTAAAGAGCTTAATATGAGTGATGATGAGGTTGCATTTTATGATGCTCTTGAAGTTAATGATAGTGCTGTTAAAATTTTAGGTGATGATGCTCTCAGAAAAATTGCATTAGAATTAACTGAAATGATTAGAAATAGTGTAACAATAGATTGGACTCAAAGGGAAAGTGTACAAGCAGGAATGCGTTTGAAAGTCAAGAAGATTTTAAGAAAATATGGTTATCCTCCTGATAAAGAGAAGAATGCAATTGAAACAGTTTTGAAGCAAGCAGAATTAATTGCTAAGGGTTGGGTAAGTAAATGAGTTTTTCCCTCTAGAAAGAAAGAATGGACTCGGATCTTATAAAATGGACATAAAAAGCCTTTACGAATTATTTAGTCAAGATACAACTGAGTTGATTAATAGTAGCCTATCAAATACTTCTGAATACTCTATGAATTATATTTCTGACAAATGGCCCAGTGGCAGAAAGCAATATATAGTAACAAGTGATAAAAGGAATTACCAATCTTAGGCGTAAGCAGGAGATTTCTGGCGGAAAACTCCCTATCAAAGAAACATTTATATACATATGATAACACGATAACTTCAGTATGAATATAACTCTTAAGCATTCTGCGGTTGCAGGAATAATAACTCTTTTAACCGTAGTACCTGCAATTATTTTTGAGGTTTTAAAAAGCCTTAATAAATTAACAGGAAATTTAGTAACTTATTATGTAATTATATTATTAATATCCTTTTTTTCATATTTAATTTTCATTTATGGGTATGTGTTACTTGGGATTTATTCAAAAAATTCGTTATTAAAAATCATTTCTATTATTTCTTTAATATTTGCTTTTATTTTAAATGGATTTTATATTGTGTCTGTATACCGCCCTGAGTTATTTGGATTATTTTTTTCTATTCTTGTTCTGTTATTATTTGGAATCCTAGAAATAATATTTGGTATTAGTGTTCTTAAATTAAAAGGATTATTTGGCGGTCTTGCAAAAGGAGCTGGCATATTATTGATAATCGTTGGGATCTCTTTTCTGACGGTAATATTATCAATACTAGGAATTATATTACTTATTCCAGCTTATATTCTAGGAATTATGATTTTGTTCAAAGCGAGTAAAAAGTTCTAAACCCAAGGCTTTTATTTTTACGTGTTCATGAGAACGAACGAGTCGAGGGTAAAACGAATACAGATGGGCTCTCCACAGACGAATGCTTCTTCCACCATACAGATTCAACGAAGTAGATATAATAAAAAGGGCTCAAATTGAGCCCATAACTTTCTCGACATAACTTAACGGTTTGATGTCAGTGATGGTTGTCTTGTGAACCATCCATTTCTTATCTTCGCTGAGTTGCAAAGACGTTTCTACGATTGGCTGCTTGTTTAGCTGCTCAATCTTTACTGGTCTTAATTGCTGCTGTACTTCTTGGTTTTCCATGGTTTTTTCCTCCTCACTTCTCTTGTAATAAAGAGCTCTTTATGGGGTACAGCCAAAATGGCTGAAACCCTCAAATTCCTTGTCCGTACGGCTTCTTTGAGCAAATTGGCTGCGGACATTTTTGGCATATTTTGGCGAGATAATTTCCTATAGATCGTTTATCTATGGTTTTGCCAAACTGCTTATATTTTTGTACAATGTTCTTATCAGTCACCACAAAGAACCAATCAGCATAATGTTCATTGTTGTATGCAGCCTTCTCCAAAACCTTTTGTTTATCCTTTTCCAGCTGTTTGCCTGTTTCAACTTCAATCCCGATTTGCCTGTCATCAATGGTAAACACAATGTCTGGTTTGATGGTTTCATAGAGCCAGACCTTATCGGTAAACTGTCTGATAAAAGTGTAAATATCCATAGTCAGGAAATAATGGTTTATCCCTTCATTGAATCTTGGCTTCAAAAGAAATCTTTCCTTTTTCCGAGAAGTAATGCTGTACTGCTGGACATCCTTGTAGCCCTTTGCTATCAAATACTTGATCTCGGGTAAGGTCAGTTTGTTGTGACTGTAAATGCCTTTTTCGTCATCGACGGTTATGGTGACATCATTCCTGTTTTCAGTGATTATTCCTTGATCCTTTTGTAACCGTTCATCGGCATTGGTTGTTATCAACTCATGTTCCATGGGCGATGCTAGGATTCTGAGTTCAGAATGGTCATTTTCCATGATCAGAATTCCTTGACCGACTGATGCGCTTAGCAAGTAATTAACTTCTGCCTTACTGAGATCAAAGGTCTGTTCCATATCTTTCATGACTGACGGTTTTTGACGCATTAAGATGGTATAGGCAGAATTAGCGAGCACACTTTTACCTGCTTTACTGGTCAGGAGTCCTTCAACTTCCTGATTGATTAATAATAACCCCAGATTAAATTTTCGACATGTTTTAACAATTTCGAAGATATAAGAAGCCTCTTCGCTTCTTTCCAACAATGCCCATGCTTCATCCACCACCAGTAATTTACGATGAATATCTTTTCTCATTTTCATGTAGACATAATCAAGGACAAGGAACATAATAACTGGTTTGACCTGTTTTGGCATGGCACCGATATCAAAACATACCAGTGTATCATTACACTGCATATTGGTATCCTGATTGCAGAATGAGAATACGCCACTGACATACATTGCTAAACGGTTAACCAGACTTCGCAACGTTGTTTTTTCCATAACCGTTGCCAGCTTTTCCATCTGTTCAAGAACGATTAACAGATCGCTGAGTTTTGGCGGTTTATTGTTCCACGTGGCAGCATCATCGGTTATACCTTTTCGTGCATAGGTTTCGGTCAATGCTCGATCAATGAAACTTTTCTGCGGTTCAGTTAATTCTCCGAGCATGACCTGCATTAAATCCATTAAACTAAGACGCTTTTCAGCATAATCATGTCCCATGAGATCAAGCGGATTAATCATGGTTTGAGAAGTCCGGTGCAATGCAATAACTTCTCCATGAAACTTCCTGACGAGATCTTTATATTCGCTTTGTGGATCAATAATGATAACGTTAGTGCCATTCAAGAGATGTCGTGCAATAAACAATTTTGCCATGTAACTCTTGCCGCTGCCAGAGGTAGCTAAAATACAGCCATTTGGATTACTCAGTTTAAAGATGTCCCGAATGATGGGGATATTATTTTTATTTAATCCAAAGCCTACGCCCGTCGTATCGACCTGCAAAAACGGTGACGTAAAGGGAAAGAATGCGCTTAAGGCAGTTGACGTAATGTTACGCTGATATTTAAGTTTGTCAACGGCTAAAGGAGCAACGGATTTAAGACCGTCAATCATACGAAACAAGGGTACTTTTGGCTGAATCATTAAACTATTGAGTTCAGACTGAACTTTGCGTGTCAAGAGATTGAGTTGATAAGCAGTATCAGCCCGACAATTGATGTACAATGAGACCATAAACAATTTTTCCGATCCTTTTTGCAGGTTTTCGAGTGTTGTTCTGGTATCAGTATACTGGATTTCAAGTGATGGATTAATAACATTCTGTAATTGGGCAGCATACAGATCTGCCCGCTGTTTTTGTAATTCCTTGTTGAGCATGACCATGAGTTGTTCAATGGGAAATGGATTGATGTGCAATGCCAAATCAAAGTCACCAGCAGCCATGACAATCTTATCTAAGAATCCAGCTTCAACAAGGCGTGGATAGCCGACGGCAGCTACGATGCGATTGAGTTGTTCATTAACCTTAACTAAATCAATATTGTTTTCAATACGGTCAGGACAAAAGGTAATGGGATCTCCTCGATAGAACTTTGAAATAACCGATCCTATTTCGTTGTCTGTTAATCTCCTGGTTTTAAGTCCGAGGTCGTTTAATCGTGATTGGCATAAGGTTACTTGGATATCAAGATCTTCTTTTTGTGGAATGATGACATAAAAATTCCTGTTCAGGATTTTATCGTTTTCTATAGTCGTCAACAGATGTTTTTTGTATTCCAGAAACTGTTCCTTATACGTTGCAGGCACTCGTTTCTCGAGTGATGTCAGGTAATCTTCAAGTCGTATGGGAACCGTATCCATGAGAATCTGAATCGGAAAATCAAGTGCATTCAGGAATTTCTTAAACTGCTGGATAATCATTTCTTGTTCTTCCTGCGTTCGTATGGCAAAATTCAGTGGTTCTACTTTCAGAAATGCTAATTTCTTTTCTTTTGTCGTAAGTACTTGTGCTTTTATCTGTTTGACTTCCAGAAAATGAATCATTCGTTCGCTGTTGGTATCGACTTTTCGTAACTTAAGATATTCGTACCAGTTCTTGAGCCAGTGTTTCAAATCAAAAAACATAAAACAAATGCCGAGAATCATAACAATGGTACTTACCATCCATCGCAGGAATTCTGGCCACGCTGTTTTAAACAGGATGATGACGACAAGGGGCAGAAAGATTCCTGCATAGACTAATTGTTCAAAGGTAAGATCAAAGATGATCTTTTCCTGGTACGCTAATTGCGATGGTATTTCATATGACATGTTAACTCAGTCGTACTAAACGACTTGCAACCACTTTCAAACTGGTATTCATGCCACTCAACTCATTGATTTTACCGATACTGATCATCATGAGAAAAACCACGAGTATATTGACGAGCAAAAAAGCACAAATCATGACCAATATTTTGATATGTTCAAAAAAGGGTACTTCGACGACTAATGAAGCTGCGAGTAAAATAATGGTCTGGAAAAAGGTCATAAAAATAAACGTTCCACAAAGATGCAGAATACCTTTGCCATATCCCTGTAATGGCGGGATAAACAGCAGAAAAAGACCGATAGGAAAAAAGATAACTCCTATGCCTACAAAGAGATAACGCATGACCAATACAAGTAACGTGATGAGTAATACGATGAGATAGATTAATCCAAACACGAGTTCAAGCGTGAAATTAATGAAACTGTCTGCGGTTAACAGAAAGAAATCATTTGGTATTAAGGTCATGATTCCTGCCGTGAGTGCTGCACCTACTTCAATGACCAACTCATAAAGGAAAAAAGATGCCTGGACAAGTACCATCATGATAATGATGTTTTTGAGCCATGATTTTGCATTCTCTCGCATAATTACATCATGACCTGAAAACATGAATCGAAACCCGCTGTACGTTAACAGGAGCCCATAAAAGAGTGATAGGATATAAATCACAATAGCCCAGAAATAACCAAACAAGTAAATATCAACAGGTTCAGTCAGCAACGATCGGATAAGATCAAGCAACCATTGCAGTGGTGCATTGATGAGCGAGAGAATGTACTCAAAGAATTTCTCAGGCAGACAAGCACCTAAATTAGCCAAGCCACAATCAGCCAAAGAAACCACCCCAATATTTACGAAGTACGAGGAAAAGAACATAGTGCAGTGCTGAAAAGACTGATACATCAGCAACCAGTTCCCAATTTTCTGGGTTGGTAATGGCAATGATGGTTGCTGTTTTCAGGTAACCGTGTTGTGCAGTAATCCTCGTTGCTAATGGATTTGCACGAAATACCGTAGCGTTTTCAGCTTCTACTGTAATGTTTCCATAGGATACGGTCATCGGTGTGTTTGCGGGCAGTAGGGTAACATAGATTGATTCGTTGATCGCATACTGAAACTTATTGGTGTCTATGCCTATGGTTATTTGTGAGAAGTTAAGCAGACAGGACGCATTTTTGGTCAAAAAATGTGTACTATAGGTTATCTGACAATCAGGATCTCGGGCAAAGATCAGAACATCCTGAGAGGTATAAACATTTCTTACCTGAGTTTCGTTGATAGGATCTGCAACAAGTTGCAACACATAATAGGGTTTAGAATCATAATCCAACGAATAGAACTGTTTATAGCTAGCATAGGATGCATTGCCTGATTCGATGTGGATGTTGCTGTTCCTGTTGTTGAAGATACCGATATTGGTATCACGGTACTGGTTGATTAACGTAAATTCTGTAATTTCAGGATCATCATCATAAACAACAACTAGTGAATCGTTGAGGACGATACTATCTACCAGATCTTCATGTGTATTATGCCGACATTGCCAGCATTCTTCAACACATTCGTAATTAAGTTCTCGACAACATTCCAATTTCCACTGATAATGGTCAACCGATATCTGTGTGGTAATGGTATAGTTCGCATACAGCGTGGTGTTCTTGGAAAAATTTGTAGTAACGGATCGGTTATTACCCAGTTCTTTTTGACCATCGCTCACGGAAAATACTGATGAGTTTTTTTGTAGTCTGTATGAACGTTGACAGTCACCATTGTTCGTTTCAGGATATGCTCGAGCCTGATAGTTTTCCGGGACGATCACCTCATAACCATATCCTGCCATGATAGTAGCAGAAGATCGGATGTGGGGGTTGTCTTCAATGCGCATAGAAGGCATTATGGTTAGCAATGTCATCCAAGCGTTTGCAATGAACGTGCTATTAGCTACCATCACGTTCTCAGGTGGTTCAGTGATATCTAACCCGGTATTCCAGTTCTGAATAAAAGTATGATTGGCCACATAATAATCCGTATATAACAAATTAACAACGGCAAGTTCTTTTTCATCATCAGTCAGATTACTCGCTAAGATTGCATTGCAATCGGTTTGATCTAGAAACCATGAACAATCGACTGCAATACCCTGGATACTGAACAGTACTATAGTTACAAGGTATATCCATGGTTTCATCATGCGATTATATATTCAACGATCAGGGGAGCTCCCCAGATAATGACTAATCCGATAACGACATACATTGCCATATGCTTTGCATCATCTCGCTGCCGCGGATCATTGCCATGCATCATAAATTTCACTCCTGCAAACAGTAAGACCACGACCGCAATGACCGTTGCACTATACTTCACAAAATCGTAGATTTTCATTACCGGAACTAATATCTCATCGAATGTTGCTTTATCCTCATCGCTGATGGTGTCATTAAACCCATAAGCGAAAACAGATGGCATGAGTACAAGTAATGCCAATACAACTATCTGCCATTTCATGATACTTCACCCCGCTATGTCTAAAGAAGTTACGCTAGGGGTTTATTAAGATTGTACGACTCTTGTGCACACAGGAGAACTGGCTTTAACTATAATTTGTCCTTTTTCGTTCCTTTTTCTGGCAAAGTCCTCAGGTTTAAATCTACCAGGATACGCATTGTTAATAACTCCATAGATAGAACGACGACAAGCGGAGAGTACCCCCGTTAACCGCTGGTCATAGAACGTGTATGTTGTTATGGTTGTGGGTATTTGATCTAGAGGGATCTTTAATTTTTCTTCAATCAGCCATCGTGTTGCTTCCCCTGCATGACGTTTTCCTTGTTCTCCTTGCCAATAGCCTCTTTTGATGACTTTAAAATCCCACGGCTTAAAAAGACCAGGGTAGGCATTCTCTATAACTGCGGCAGGAGAATTACCACAAACAGAAAGTGCCCCATTTAACCGGTGTTTTTTGAAATGGTATACGGTTATGGTTGTGGGTATTTGATCTAGAGGGATCTTTAATTTCTCTTCAATCAGCCATTTTGTTGCTTCGCGTATATGACGTTTCCCTTGTTCTCCCTGCCAATAGCTTCTTTTGATGACTTTAAAATCCCATGGCTTAAAAAGACCAGGGTACGTGTCATTAACAAGCTCCCATTGTGACTGATACGGGGTGGTGCGGCCTAACAACCCGCTTAAACCGTGTGCAGTGAGTGTTTTAATATTGATGTGTAACGGAACTTCATGAAGGGGGATCTTTAACCTCTTTTCAACGAACCAACGGAGAGCTGCTTTGGCATGCTCTCGACCTTCTTTTCCTCGCCAAAATCCTCGCGTAGTCACTTCGAATTCCCATGGCTTAAATCGTCCTGGATAGGCATTATCCAAAAGGGTATACAATGACTGAAAACAAGTTAAATATATGCTAAGTAACTTATATTCTCGAAGCAAATCGTAAGTAAGCCGCAAAGGAATTTGTTCTCTTTTTTTTAATCGTAATTTCTCTTCAATCAAATATCGAATCAATATTCTGGCATGGCGTTTCCCATCAAACTTCCAAAAGGATACAGGGAATCTTTTCCGATAGCCAGCCAAAACCTTTTCATAGATTTTAATCACTTCGTACCGAGAGTACTTCTTTATTGTTTGGTTATGAAACTCACAAACAGCGAGACGTTGCTTGTTTTTACCTGTGCTTTTCCTTCCACAGCATACACATTGTTGTTTTTCTTTTGGGAAATTAAAGGGTCTGGTCATTGGTCAACACCTTTTTTTTCTTTTGCCTTAGGTACTTAACACCACTGAACACAATGAGTAAGGCCGTAAACCCAAGGAGCATCAAGAGATCCCCCTCAGGTATGATAAATCTCCATGGCTCTGGTCGAGGTTCACTCGTATTACTCGGCACAACCAATGGACGCTCAATTTCTGGTTCTTTCGGTGGAACGTCGTGCACCGGTGGCAGTACCTCGATAACAGGCGCTGGTTCCTCTTCCTCTGGTGGTATGACGATGGGCTCTGGTTTCTTACCGGCAATCGCAAAGTAGCTGAAGCCTGGTGTTTCAGCGGTATAGGTAACCACCAAAGAATTCTCATCCTTCTTGCTGGTGGGCAGAGCTACCCAATCACTGGTATAACGATAGACAACAACATCAGCAGCAGCTAACTGGTTAGCATCCAGCCATGCCTTCTCAACAGCAACCTGAAAGCTAAGATCTTTCAACGAACTGCTGTCCATGTTCTTGGTCTGCACCTGTAGATAATAATACAACAAGCCTGAAACACTTTCATACAACCCTACCGGCCTATTGGCATACGTGGTTATGCTGATCTCTGGGTGTTCCATTGCCTTTTTAGTGGTGAACGACAACTCTTTAATTGCAATAGTGTTATCATAGATCCTCCAGGTTATTTCAGCATTTGGATCGAGTTTATCCCACGCTCTCGAAACCTTTGGTTCGGTTTGCACGATCGTAACAACAGGTGCATTACCACCAACCTGCTCTCCCACCGGACATTCACCACAATCTACTGGACACGAAGAACAACTTTCTCCGGTGTCACAACGGACATCACCACAGTAACTCGCATTAGTCTGCGCACTGTTATTTATCCAGGTTGTATTAACATTGCCGTAATGATCCACGCTCAACAGGCTCAACATATAGACGCTGTTTGCTAATAAGTTAGACGCTGTGTACTGATGATCCGGTGCATACACAGCACTGACATAACTGCCATTAAGGTACACTAAACTGTGGTTATAATCACCATTCGCATTGCTCCAGTTCCATTGTAACCAGCTCGAATCTCGGTTGATAACCAGTAAGTTGCTAATGGTTCCCGGTGCAGTCGTATCGATGGCGGTTGCAACAGTATGGTTGATCCATGTGGTGTTGATGTTGCCGCTATGATCAACGGTTCGTGTGCTTAACATGTAGTTCGTGTTGTTCTGTAATCCAGTACCGGTGTAGTTGTGCATCGTGTAACTCACGTTTGCCACAAAGCTGCCATTTACGTAAAGCTCAACATGATTGTAGTCACTTTCATTCGGGTTAGTCCAGTTCCACGTAATGCTCGAATCAGTTACTGAAACATTCGTCAGATCAGTTATCGTACTTGGTGGTGTCGTATCTGGCTCGGCATTGGTACTAACCGTATTATTCACAAACGTCGTGTTGACATTCCCGGCATGATCCACGGTTCGGATGCTCACCGTGTAATTTGTCGTATTGGTTAAACCCGTAGCAACATAATTGTTCGTAGGAGAACTCACATTTGCCAGCCAGCTATTGTTCAGCCACACTTCAGTATGGTTAAAGTCGTCGTTTGTTGGATTGCTCCAGTTCCACTTAATCCAATTTAAACTCGCACTTTCGTTCGTCAGGTTGGTAATGCTTCCCGGTGAGGTCATGTCCACGGTAAAGGTTTTATTAACATCTCCCGTATCACTATTGGCTGCATCGCCATCCAACGATTCAGTATCATAAGCTTCACAGTTCCATCCGTACACGCCTTCACCAAGATTCGTCAGATTAAACGAGACTGACGATGCATTCCCACTGATGTTCTGCGTTTGGTTAATAGCAGCTACGCCACTCTGGTTCGTGTATAAAGAGATATTATAGAGATTGTTACTCGGATCAGTTGCACTACAGTTTAGGGTCATATTCCCGGTATTGCTCCATAGAGCTGGCGGAGTGTCAAGTGAAACCGTTGGGTTGCCATCAAGAACCGTTATACTTGCTGTCCCTTTCTGCACCTGTCCCACTGAGTCATTGGCGAAAATAAAGAGGTTGAGAGTAAAGGAGGAAGAACTAGGGTTTTTGTCATACAAAGACTCGTTTACTATCAGCGAATAATTATTGCCAGCCTGCAAGGTCAAGGTGCCTGCACGACTTTCAGGAGACAACTCTGGAAAGAGAAACAACTCGCTACTGCTTTTGTTGACATACGCTGTCTGAATACTATCACCTGCATCCGGATCACTTATCAATGCCCATAAAGAAAAATTCTGGTCGTCGTAAACTGATAGGTTGCTTACCGTTATATTGCTTATTGAGGGGTACGCGCCTATATCACTTGCTGCTGCACGATATTCGTCAAACAATAATGTACCCGTCGCATTATTCGTTGAACCTTTACTTACTCCCAATGTCCAGTAACGGATAGCTTCATTATTCACCGAAAGGCTAGAGGCATTACAAAACAAAGATGAATTAAGCCAACATTGTAATCTTCCTGTTTTGTTGTAGTGGAGTTCCACAGCAGACCACTGTCCTAGCGTTAGATTTTGAAGAACCTGATTCGGACATGCCGTTAATGTCCCGGTACCAGAACCAGCATAATACCCACATCCTAAACTCTCATTCTCGTCAAAATACAAAAATGCCTGAGAATCTGCATTGCTATCACCAAAATCAAGGAACTTCCACATATTGTTCCCTGTTCCTATGTTCAATGATTGTACATTTACATACACACGAGCATTCAACACGGATTCATACACAAAAGTCTTGAGCGAACTGTCATAAACAAACACATTGATTAAGGAGCTATTCTCCGAATTTGACTTGCTCACATTGCCATATTTCTTGTCAAGAAATGCAAAATTTACATCTTGAATAATGTTGAAACTCCCTGCGCCAGTCGAACAGATGGAACCACTCCATATTGAACTGGGAGGATCATTACAATAATTTGTAAAACTCGCTTCAAAATTATCATAGGTATAGCTAGTACCTACATATCCTGAGAAGGACGACACATTGAACAGAATCCCTCCCTCGACTTCCTGAAATGGAATACTGACATTCTGCCATTGAGAACAATTAAAGGCTTGGCTGTTCCAATAGAAATTTTCACATTTCAATAGCTTGGTTGTTGGTGCATAGGTTGGTAATCTTATTGTGGCACTCGTGAAGGTAGCATCACCGACATTAACAAAGACAATATCACTACTGAATCTTCCGTAGTGTCCGCTCTCTATGCTGGCAATCTTCGATGGGTCATTTAATCCATGAAAGGTAATAAAGCCCTGCTCTTCATTGAGCGAGGAAACAAAGCTCACGTTCAACTCGTATAAACCGTCTAAATTTTGTGAAATACTCTTTATCTCTATATTCGTACTGTGGACGTCGTTTTGTAAGGTCGTTTCAAGATTTGCTTGTAAAACATCAATAGATGGTTGGTCAACAACATGACCGGTAATCGTAGGATTCCACAGTGCCTTGTTATTATACTCGAAAAAATAGAGCATAGACAATATCATAACTATCAAAGAAAATATCAACCATTTTGTCCCCCCTCTTCTCCCTAACCGTCGGTGTTCTATAATCATCTTCCCCTTTTGTTACTTTCTATTCCCCAATGACAGAACTATATTAACCTTTCGATTTAGCATTGAAGAAAATACGGAACAGGAAAAAACCGACAGATTTATATACTAATTCGTCTTAAGACAGTAGTAAATATCGCTGAGGGGTGGAAGAATGAAAAAACTATGGCTATTAATGCTAGTTCTCTTAGTGAGTGTGGTTAATGTTTATGGTGTCGAAGTCACCGGTTGTCGAACCATCTACGACAATAGTGTTCTTATAGGAAATATTACTGCTGATAGATCACCGTGTATAACTATCGGTGCTAATGATATTACCTTAGATTGTCAGGGATATACAATTAATGGAAATGGATATTTGGATGGAATTTACGCAAATAGCAAATCAGGGATTAGTATTAAGAATTGTGCTATTAGGAATTTTGGCTACAGTAACCTCTTCTTAGAAGGTGTTAATAATAGCATTGTTGAAGGCAACACCTTACAAAACGTCTTTGAATTGATAGCTGGCTCAGCCAACAATTTGGTAAGAAACAATGTATTCAATGCAGAAGTAGGCTTAAATGGACCTTCGAACACCTTTGAGGGGAATAGGTTTACGGTAAGTACTGAAACGATTGGGCTCAACGTTCATTCTGATTCAAATACCGTCAGAAATAATGTCTTTGTAGGAAACGCTGGTGGTCTCGGCATGGCCATTTCTAATACTGACCAATCGCTCTACAACAGATATATTAACAATACGTTTACGGGTTTCTGGACAGCCATCGAACTCGGTGGATATGTGGGGGGATCAGAATATAACGAAGTAACGAATAATACCTTTGAGGATAATTTCCTTGCAGTGATTATTACCCGAGGAGATTTAAACAGCATTACGGGCAACTCTGTTAATTCAAGTTCTCGAACTGTTGGTGATGAAGTTCTTGAAGGATGGGGTCTCTATATGGATAATTCACAAAACAATGTGATGTGGGGCAACACCATCCATAACCAGAACAATGGGCTTGATATTAATTATAATTTATACTGTTACCAGGGTATCCAGAACACTTGGGATTTCAACATTACGCCTACGTGCGAGGGAGATTGCATCAAGCCAGATTGCAGTGAAGTCCTTGACAACCAAGGAGGGTGGTTTAATGGCGGTGCTGCTTTACTGAATGGCATGGGATATGGGCCATTAGCAGAAGTTACTGGTATTGTTCCGAGTGATGACATGGTCATTACCGCAGGCTGGCAGAGCATTAATTACCCTGATGCGATTGATGGCAATACATGGTACCATACGGCAAGTGGCAGTAGTAGTTATGTCTATTGGGAAGTCCACAGTTTACTCAGCCGGTATGATGTCTATGCTTGGAAATTCGATCATCCATGGAGCCCACAGATGAGTACGGCAGCAAAGTACATGATCAAACACAAGTACGGTCTAACAACCAAATATGTTGATCAGAGCACGCCAGGAGATCAATGGATTTACTTAGGAAGATATACCTTTGATGATTCAGAATTACAAGGAGTAGCGATCTTCCCCAGTACGGGTGGTATTGTTGCAGCTGACGCAGTGAAGATTATCAGCGTGTCTTAGGTTTATTTTTTCTTTTTGTTTCTTTAATTTCTTCTTCGAAAATCCTTCTTACCCCAACTAAGTAACAAAAAATAGAAAGGTTTTTATAGATTCTTCACATTAATCAACTATTTGTGAAGCCTATACAAACAAATAAAGGCAGCGAACGTTCTTTTTCTCAGCGATGTGTATGCAATAAAAAAGGTATTGAGCTCTCGGTAACTTATCTTGTGTTGCTGATTCTGATGATAGCCATTCTAGGATTTGCCTTTGTTGCTGTAAGTAAGATGCTTGGGAGTAGTAAGGAAAGCGTTGAGGCAATCCAGGCACGAATGGAACGACAGACCGAACAACTATTGACGGATACGAATCGAGTTTCCGTACCTATTGATACACAAGAGGTTGCACCAGGAGAACTCGCTCTTTTCAGTGTTGGTGTGATGAATGTGCTGAGCAGTATGGATATGTTTGAATTGAACCTCGAGTTTAAAGAAGCTACACCGAAAATAGGACGCCGATCAATATAGCTCCAGACCAAGCCATGAGCTGGGTAAGTTCTGTGGAGCTCAATCAAGACGTAAAGATTAAGCAAATCGAGAAACATGTATTTCTCATCGGCGTGCAACCACCCGTAACAGCACAGAAAGGAAGCTATGTGTATAATGTCGAAATATGGTATGATAATAATAGAAATCAGATTGTAACGGATCCTGATTTACCCCCAAATCCTCGAGACGGTCATTATCCCAGATCACCTAAAAAGATCACCGTGGAGGTGAAATAAATGGACATGCAACAAGTGTATCAAAACATTATGAGTTCAGGACCATTGAGAACTATTTCCCGGGCATTGCCTTTTCTGGCACTCTCTTCTGGCTTTAATGCCCAACCAGCTCAGGCACTTGTGATCACTACGCAACCGGGATTTCCCATCAATACTGGCGAACCAATAGAATCCTCACCAACCCTATACCAACAACCGAACGGAGAGTCTCTCATTGCATTTGGCTCTTGGAATGGTGGTATGTATGTAGTTAATTCTAGAGGAGAGTTCGTTACTGAACCAAAATATGCGGGAGATAGGGTTGGAACATCTCCTGCTATAGGGAATATTGATCGTGCTGGTGAGGTAGAAATAACTGCAGGATCCGATGATACTAAAGTCTATGCCTTTTCACTGGATGGTGCAAATATGCCTGGTACACCGTATAATACCAAAGATTGGGTTATTGGATCACCTTCACTTCGAAATTTAGATGGAGATGGCCAATTGGAAAACATCTTCAACTCCTATGACGGTAAACTCTATATCAAAAAACACGATGGGACTGATTTACCTGGCTGGCCAGTAAATACTGGCGAAAACAATGTCTTAGCTACAACTCCTGCGACTGCAGATATCGATAACGATGGTCAAATGGAGATTGTTCTTGGATCAAATCCAAGTAAAACCATTTATGCGTTTAATCATGATGGAACCCCTCTTTGGCAGAGAATAACCGGAGGGTCAGTAGAATCATCACCCTCTATTGGAGATCTCGATGGCAATGGAAGTTTAGAAGTAATCATTGGTTCTAGCGATAGTTTACTCTATGTCCTTAATGGAAAAACCGGTGAGAATTATAGCCCAGCATGGCCAAAACCATTAGGAAGCTCAATGCGAGGTTCACCTGCTGCATTGGCAGATTTTGATAAGAATGGGACTTTAGAAATGGTAATTGCTTCCTATGATAATGGGCAACTCCATATTCTCAAGTTGGATGGGTCTTACTTAAATCCTGCATGGCCAAAACTTCTTGGCACACAAATTTCGAATTCACCTGCTATTGCTGATTTAAATAACGACGGAAGATTAGATATTGCTATTGGCTCAATAGATGGTTATGTCCATGCGTTTAATGACGATGGTTCGTATCTTTCACCAGAATTTCCCATCCCCACAGGGAGAGAGATTGGATCTTCCCCGGCAGTAGGAGATATTGATAATGATGGTCACACCGAACTGATGGTTGGATCATGGGATGGTAACTTTTATTGTTGGGATCTAGGATCAAACACATGGAATTCTGATTCTGCAATGCAGCCATGGCCAATGTTTATGCACGATCGGCATCACACCGGAGAGTATGGGTATGTTCCTAGCGATGATCCTATGGTTGGCATTCATGGAGGGAATGGACCTTCATTAGAAGGAAGACTGTATCTCAGTCAGAATGCTCCAAATCCCTTCAACCCAAGAACAACCATCCTCTTTGAAGTACCCTACGAGATGCGTGGCCGTGTTGGTGTGTATGACCTTTCAGGAAGAATCCTTCAAATACTTCAAGAGGGTGTTCTTTCACCTGGAAAGCATGCTGTCACCTGGAATGCACAAGGAGTTCCTTCAGGAGTGTATGTCTATAGCTTACAAACGCCAGAAGGTACAGCAACGAGGAAGATGATGGTAACGAAATAGTCTTACGTTAAACCT